>CALAHA010000253.1 GCA_937891565.1 uncultured Ilumatobacter sp.
GAAAATCGTATGTATCAACGGCTTCACCTCAACATTGTTCAGACTCCATCGAAGAGCTGATTGTGGCGTCGTCATCCAGGGCTTCCGATGGGATGGCGGCGTTTTCGAGAGGGCCGTACCAGGTGCCAGCTCCGTGGCGCCGCCCCGATCCGCTGGGCCAACGGGTCGGGCTGACGGTATTTGTTTGTGGGCTCATTATCGTGCTGCCATTCGGGCCATACCGGGTCCCCCTGGCACTTCTGATCGTTGTTGTCCAGCTCATCACGACCTTCGTTGTGCGGCGCCGCAAGGTCACGGTGACCGAGGAACTCGGGAGCTATTTGCTCGTCGAGCATCTCCTCATGCTTGCCGTTGCACTGGTCGCTCCGACCGGTTACCTCGGAATCGCAATCGTCGCCATCGGGTCACTCGCATCGAACAGTCCGTACCTTCCGCAAAGTTTGCTGCGTGGCCTCGCTGCGGTCACGGTGTTGATCATTGTTGCTCCGGCCCTGATCTTCGGCTTGGGTACGGGACCAATGGTGATCGGCGCCGGGCTGCTTGTCGTTGGTCACATTGTGTTGAACCGCAGCGGCACGTTGCTGCATGCCGAAGAAGTAGCTACTGCTGCGCGGCACCAGGCAGACCACGACGCGCTGACGGGGCTACCGAACCGGCGCGTTCTACGGGCCGTTCTTGATGGCCGCGACGAGGCGGCGGGGCCAGTTGCACTGTTGCTGCTCGACATCGACCATTTCAAAGAGATCAACGACAGCCTCGGTCACGACGTCGGTGATCACGTCCTACGTGAAGTGGCGAGTCGCCTTGCCAAGATCGACAACGAAGTCCTCGTTGTTCGCCTCGGCGGCGACGAGTTCGCCGCCGTCGTTCCCGGGCCTGTTGCTCGGGCGAATGAGTTCGCCGAAGCGATCGACCGCTGCCTGCAGCCGACAACCTGGGTGCACGGCGTTTCCCTCGCAGTCCGGGCATCGATCGGTCTGGCGCACACGTCTGCTGCGCCGCCCCGTTTGTTACTGCGTTACGCAGATATTGCTATGTATCGCGCCAAGCGAGAGGGTGCCGGCCCCACGTGGTACCGACTTGAAGATGACCCGCATACGGAGCGGCGCATCGTGCTCATGAAGGGGTTGGTGGACGCGATCGAGTCGGGGCACGTTCGGCCATGGTTCCAGCCGCAAATCGACATTCTGACCGGCGAAGTTGTCGGCGGCGAAGCGTTGGCTCGGTGGGATCACCCCCGCTTTGGAGTGGTTGGCGCAGCGGAACTTCTCGAGCACGTGAACCTGGCCGGCAAGCACCATGAATTCTCCGTGGCCATGCTGCGGCGTTCAATTGCTGCGGCGATCTTGTGGCCTGGTCACATCCGGCTCTCGGTCAACGTCACGCTGCGCGACATTCGAAACAGGGACTTCGGCGCAGAAGTTGAGACCCTCCTCGCAACGACGGGATTTGACCCACAGCGCCTCACGCTCGAGGTGGTCGAGTATGCCGCCGATGCCTGCACAGACGGCGCCGTCCCAGCAGCGCAGCGGATCCGTTCGACGGGGGTGTCGCTTTCGTTGGCTGATTTCGGACAGGCGGCATCGTCTTTGGCCCGGCTCGATCTCTTCGACGTCGACGAGCTCAAAATCGAGCGCCGGTTTGTCGCCCGCATGATGAGGCAGCGTCGAGACGACCCGTTTGTCGACTCAGTCGTCGCGCTGGTCAATCGACTCGGACTTCGCCTCGTCGCAGAGGG
>CALAHA010000254.1 GCA_937891565.1 uncultured Ilumatobacter sp.
AACTATTTGAACTTGACAGTGGTGATATATCAACAGAGTATGACAGGCGTGTCAAGCCCCCAGTTGCAACCCCTCTCGCTCGCCGAGCGCGCGTACGACGAGATTCGACGACTGATCATCCGCCTCGATCTCGCACCGGGTGACGTGGTGCGCGAGGCCGACCTCCAAGCAACCCTCGACATGAGCCGCACGCCAATCCGTGAAGCACTGCAAAGGCTGGCCCGCGACCACTTCGTCACCGTCATCCCGCGGCGCGGGATGTTCGTGAGCGCAATCGAATTCGACGAACTCGCGATGCTGTACGAGACACGAGCAATCATGGAGCCCTACGCTGCGCGCCTCGCAACCAAGCGCGGCACGGGAGCCGACTGGGACGAAATGGCCGACGTCCTCGCCGAGACGGCCCTGGCGGGTAAGACCCCCGAAGAGCTTCTCGAACTCGATCGGCAGTGCCACGAAATTATCTGGCGAGCTTCGGGCAATCGCTTTCTCACCAACACACTCGACACGCTCTACGCGCAAAGCGACCGGCTCTGGCATATGTACCTCGCCGACGTCCACGACATGGGCCATGCCGTCGACGATCACGCCGCAATCCACGAGGCACTCCAATCCGGTGACGCCGAAACGGTGGCCAACTTGATTGAAGACCATGTCAACTCCTTCGACGCACAGGTCCGCAACGCGGTCACAACCCGCCTCGCTGCGCCGCTCGCCTAACCAGACGCACGGCTTCCGCGCTCACCCTGATCGCCAGCTGAGAAGCGGGAGTCGCCGAGCGTGCTGCGAGACTGTTGTCATGAAGGGGTTCGATTTCACAACCGACCACTGGTACGTCAACGATGTGCCCGGCGACCCAGAGCAGCGCAATGTGCGCCGCCAGGTCAGCGGCGCCGGATGGTCGCCAGTCGAACCGACTGCGACTGGCGGGCCCACGCTCATTGCTCATTCGCCCGAAGTCGCTGCGCAACTCGGCATCGACGAAGACACCGTGACATCGGATCAATTCGCGCGGGTGTTCAGCGGCAACGAACTGGTCGACGGCATGCAACCCCATGCCATGAACTACGGCGGCCACCAGTTCGGCAACTGGGCCGGCCAACTCGGCGACGGACGCGCCATCGCACTCGGCGAAATCAGCACCCCAGATGGCGGCCATGCCGTACTGCAGCTCAAGGGTGCTGGCCCGACCCCGTACTCCCGCGGCGCCGACGGAAGGGCCGTTCTGCGCTCGTCGGTCCGCGAGTTCCTGTGCAGTGAGGCAATGCACCACCTCGGGGTGCCGACCACACGCGCCCTCAGCCTCACGCTGACCGGCGACGATGTCATGCGCGACATGCTCTACGACGGCCATCCAGCCAACGAACAGGGTGCGGTTGTCTGCCGTGTCGCACCGAGTTTCGTCCGGTTCGGCCATTTCGAACTCCCCGCATCGCGCGGCGAGATCGACCTGCTGCGTTCGCTCGCGGAACACACGATCCGCCGCCACTTCCCGCACCTCCTCGCAGCTGACGGCCCAGACAACCCGAGCGTGCCTGACGAGGCCATCGTTGCCTGGTTCCAGGAAGTCTCTGACGGGACCGCCGACCTGATGGTCGACTGGATGCGCGTCGGGTTCGTCCACGGCGTCATGAACACCGACAACCTTTCAATCCTCGGGCTGACAATCGACTACGGCCCATACGGATGGCTCGAAGACTTCGATCCGGGCTGGACTCCGAACACGACCGATGCTGGCGGTAAGCGTTACCGATACGGCAATCAACCACAGATCGGCCACTGGAACATCAGCCGCCTCGGCGGAGCACTGCACTCCCTGACTCAAGACTCCGAGCCGTTGCAGGCAATCGTCGACAGCTACTCCGAACGATTTGCGCAAGGCTGGGACCGTGCCCTCGCCAACAAGCTGGGCCTGGCCGATGCTGATGTCGTTCGCCGCCGCGAAATCGCCGCCGAACTGCTCGATCTGCTCCCGCTCACCGAAACCGACATGACGATCTTCTTCCGCACCCTCGGCGATATCGAAGTCAGCGAAGTCGGTGGAGTCGACCTCAGCGCAGACGACAGCACGTTGATCGAGCCGCTCATTGGCTCCTACTACTCTCCCGCCGAGCTGACCGGCGAACTCCTCGAGCGGACCGCCACGTGGTTCCGCTCGTACATCGAGCTCAGCCGAACCGCACACCAAACAGCGGATGCCCGGCGCAGCCAGATGCATGCGGTCAACCCGAAGTACGTCTTGCGGAACTACCTCGCCCAACTCGCGATCGACAAGGCCGAAGCCGGCAGCTACGACATGATTCCCGAGCTGCTCGAGCTGTTGCGCCACCCGTACGACGAACAGCCAGGCCGCGAGCAATACGCAACGCTCCGGCCCGATTGGGCACGGACACGCGTCGGCTGCTCGATGCTGTCTTGCTCATCCTGAGCCTGTTTGAACCCCGACTCAGGACATTTGACACCCGATCTCTGATACAAACGCTTCACCGGGGGCTGCATCTCTCTGGGGCCGTCGACCTGACAAGCTCAGACAATGTCAGACGAGGGCAATCGCGACGCCGACCTCTGGGCAAACACCAGCCCGCAACCACCGACGCCGGGCGGTCAACCTCGCGCTGGTGGTTGGTCTCAATGGGTCGGTCCAGCAACAATTGGACTCCTCGTCGGCGGCGTCATCGCAGCGATCGTTGTGCTCGTCATCACCCGTGGCGGTGACGACTCGGTGCAGACAGTCGACCAGTCGACCACGACCGTGTTGATCAATTCGACGGTTAGTGATCCGGCAACAACGGCCCTTGCGGAGGCGACCGTCCCTCGCGCCGATACGACAATCGACCCGACCACCACGACGGCAACAGAGACGGCCACAGAGACGGCAACAGAGACGACCACCACCTCAACAGGGCCGGCGCTGGCATCTGCGGGCACCGTCCGTGTCAATGGCGTCGAGTATTCGATTGAGCGATCCTGCTTCACGGTGCCACTCGCACCCAGCTACGCCGACCTGCAGGTGTTCAGCCACCTGATCAGCATCGATGGCACATCTGTGATCGTCGAGCAATGGTTCGACGAGGGCGGCATCACCGACGGCGCATTTTCGGTTCGCGGGTTCCCTGCCGATACTGGCAAGTTCCTCGAACTCGATCAGGGATACGCCTTCGAAGCACCTGCGGGTTCTGGCAACTTCAGCATCGTCGCGAATCCACCGAGCACGGGTTCAGACTGCGGCAGCGAACAGGGGATCCAGACGTTCGGGGCCAACGACAAGCCGCGGTACTTGCGAGCCCTCGTCGATGCGTGCTTCATCTCCAACGACGCGGGCGAGTCAACGGTGATCGGCTACGGGTCTGACCTCGGCCGTGTCGAAATCACGGGCGACGCCGCTGGCAAGTACTTCATGACGTACTCCGACCCTGGCGTCCAGCTTGACCGCGCAGCTGCGGAGATACTCGGTGACGGCGGTTCGGTCTCGTATCGGGCCCAGCTCGCCGAGGGCTCTGTGCTCGTCACCACCCAAAACAATCTCTTGCGCGACTGCACGAACGCCGACCTCAGATAGCTCGGGCCAAGCAAACAATTCACATGAAAGCCGGCGACGCGTCCACCGGCCCGGGCCCAAGTTCATCGGTCAGCCAGTCGATTCTCTCACGCATGACCTGCATCCCCGGGTTCGGTGGCACAGGGGCAACTGCGGACCGGGGCCGATCAAACACCATGTGCTGCGGGTCGCCCTGGTCATAAGCAGGCCAGGTGTCGCGACCGGGCGAATCCGGCACACCGGTTGCTGCGAAGGCAAACCAGCGGTCGCCCATCTCCCGAATCGTGAGGTGCGCGTCGTCCGCGACGGGCACGAGCGGGAACGACGTGTCAAAGACATAGAAGATCTCGGCAGCGTGAAACGCACCTGCGGTCTGCTTCGTCGACGGCGGCGTTGCAGTGAAGTAGTAGCGGTACACCGCATTGCCGCCAGCATCATGCTGGCGGGCTGCATGATCGACGTGCACACCGAATATATGGTCGCCACCATGATCAGCAATCGCTGACCGGACTCCGGTGGAAAGGCCCGGATAGGCGGCCATCACACGGTCGACGTGGGGTTGGCTCGGATACGACACCGCAAACATGTCCCGCATGTCTTTCAGGGATACGGGCTGCACATTCTTGACGTCGCTGCTGTCGCGATAGAACTCACCACCAGCCGGATGCATGAAGTCAGCGAAAAGCGTGGCTTCGTCGGAGTTGTAGCCGATCATCAGCGGGACCGATGCCTGCAGCTGTGCACTGAATGCCGACATCGGCGCCATCGGCAAGACCACGTCATCGATTACCGGGTAAAAGTGACGGCCGAGCAACGGGAGCTTCTGGTAGTACTCGGTGAGCTCCTCCGGTGCCATTGCACGCATCCGGTCGATCTGGCCCGGCTCGGAACCAACCACGGCTTTCGCGAACTCGACGCCAGCATCTTCGCCAGACATGAAGTCAAGCGCCGGGCGCCGCAGCTGCAACCATCGGCCGCTGTCGCTCGGGCTCTGCGCGATCGCACGATGAAACAGGCCGCGCGCTCGCGGGGTGGTCATCAGGTTGAGTACGGCTTGACCACCAGCTGACTCACCGAAAATCGTGACGCATTCTGGGTCGCCGCCGAAGCTGGCGATGTTGTCGCGCACCCATTCGAGTGCTGCAACCTGGTCGAGCAGGCCGTAGTTGCCAGACACCCGATCAGGTGATTCTTCGGCGAGTTCCGGGTGAGCCAGGAAGCCGAACATGCCGAGGCGGTAGTTGATCGTGACGAGGACACACCCTCGTTCGGGGAGCGCGTCGCTGTTGTAATGCGGCTCAGTGCCGCTGCCGTCGGTGTGATCGCCACCGTGGATCCACACCATGACCGGCAGCTTCTCGGCGTGCGAGGGTGCATGAATATTCAGTTGTAGGCAGTCTTCGCTTTGCGTCAGTTTGGCGACTTTGAGGCCTACAGCCAACGCCTTCTTGCGTGCCCGACTCAGCCCGAGCCCATCGATCAGGGTGTTAAAGAACAACTCGAAGCCTGCTGCACGTTGGTACGCATGCGGCCCAAACTTGGTGCAGGCCAACGTGCCACTCCATGGCTCAACTGGCTGCGGTCGCTGCCAGCGAAGCGGGCCGACCGGTGGCGCTGCGAAAGGAATGCCCTTGAAGTGCAGCATCCGGCCCTTGGACCCGACGGTTCCCTTGACCTTTCCGGCAAGAGTCGTTGCAGTGGTTGTCCGCGAAGCCATCAACCAGCTTTGCACGTCGCGGCGCGTCACACCTCCTCTCGCGTCGTGGTGAGGCCACTTCACATGACCATTGACACACCCCTCAATTATTCTGTATCGTGGAACCGTTCCACCATGCGGAATTTTGCAGCCCTGCGGAGTGCGCTCAGTCGGTGGTGGCCAGATCAATCGAAAGACTGCGCGGACTTCGTTCCGAGCAGCAACTCGCATCCACCCAGGTCGGTGCAGAATGGACCCAACATGAGCTTCCCCTCTGACCTCGACATCGCCAGCAGGGCGACCCTCAAACCGCTTACCGAGGTCGCCGCCGAATCCGGCATCCCCCTCGAGCACCTCGAGCCCTACGGTTTCGGCGCCGCAAAAATCCAGCTTGAGGCCATCGCGAAGATGCAAGACCGACCGAAGGCGAAGTATGTCGTGGTCTCCGCGATCACTCCGACGCCCCTCGGTGAGGGCAAGACCACCACAACAGTTGGTCTGGGTATGGGGTTCAGCCACATCGGCAAACGCGGCGTCATCGCCATTCGCCAACCGTCGATGGGTCCAACATTCGGCATCAAAGGCGGCGCTGCTGGCGGCGGCTACAGCCAGGTCGTGCCAATGGAGCTGCTGAACCTCCACCTCACGGGTGACATGCACGCCGTCACGGCCGCACACAACATGTGCTCGGCGGCGCTCGACGCCCATCTCTTCCATGGCAACGACCTTGCGCTCGACATGCACAACATCACATGGCGCCGGGTGATCGACGTCAACGATCGTGCGCTGCGCAACGGTGTGATCGGGCTCGGAGGTCGCCTCGATGGCGTGCCGCGTGAAACTGGCTTCGATATCACCGCCGCCTCCGAAGTGATGGCCACTCTGGCACTTTGCACCTCGCTGCAAGACCTCCGCGAACGGCTCGGTCGGATCGTCGTCGGCTACACCAAGGCCGGCACGCCGGTCACTGCCGAAGAGTTGAAGGTCGCCGGCGCAATGGCAGTCATCTTGCGTGAAGCCATCAAGCCCAACTTGATGCAGACCCTCGAGAACACGCCTGCGCTCGTTCACACCGGCCCGTTCGGCAACATCGCCACGGGCAACAGCTCAATCGTCGCCGACCGCATCGGCATCCACATGGGCGACTACTTGATCACCGAAGCTGGTTTCGGCGCCGACATGGGTGCCGAGCGTTTCTTCAACATCAAATGCCGGGCCTCGGGCCTCGCACCAGATGCTGCAGTTCTCGTCGCCACGGTGCGCGGGCTCAAGGCACACTCGGGCAAGCACACGATCGTCGCCGGCAAGCCACTACCCGAGGACCTCCTCAGAGAGAACCCGGACGAGGTGCACCAGGGCGGTGACAACCTCCGTAAGCAGCTCGAGAACATGCGGATCCACGGCTGCACCCCGGTTGTCGCGATCAACATGTTCCCCGGCGACCACAGCGCAGACATCAACGCGATCAAGGAAATCGCCGAGGAATTTAACGCTCGCTCGGCAGTCTCGACGCACTTCACCGATGGCGGCGCCGGCGCAACCGAACTGGCCCACGCCGTGGCCGAAGCCGCCGAAGAAGAGTCCAACTTCCAGGTGCTTTACCCCGACGAGATGAGCCTGCGCGACAAGATCACCACCGTTGCCCAGAAGGTCTACGGCGCTGACGGCGCCGAGTTCTCGGCCGCCGCCAACAAGCAGATCGACAACTACGAAGCAAACGGCTTCGGCAACCTGCCGGTGTGTATTGCCAAGTCTCACCTGTCGCTCTCTCACGATCCCAACCTCAAGGGCGCACCGACGGGCTGGACCCTGCCGGTACGCGAAGTCCGCGCGTCGGTCGGTGCCGGTTTCGTTTACCCAATCTGCGGCGACATGCGCACCATGCCAGGACTCGGTAAAACGCCAGCCCTACAAACCATCGACATTGACGCCGACGGCAACATCGTTGGACTCAGCTAGCCGCACAGTTTCACCTGGGGTCTGACCCCGAGTGCAACTGATCAACGAATAAGGAGGCGACAACGATGTCCGCCGAAGCAAAAGCCCTTCCCGCCATGACCACCAGCCGGCTACGCCGCGGGCTTCGACGCCCCTTACTGCTGCCCGGCCCTTCGCCGCTCCGATCGGTGATCGAAAACGCGAAGGTCGAGCTCATCCCGATGAAGAGCCTCGAGCGTGCAATCTCGGAACTCAAACCGGCCTCGCATATCTCGATGACGTGTTCTCCCGCGAAAACCATCGAAGCGACCCTCGACGAAACTGCGGCACTCGTCGCAGCCGGCCACTCGGTCACGCCCCATATCTCGGCGCGCATGGTGCAAACCCACGATCATCTCGCGCAGATCCTGAACCGACTCGCCGAAATCGGCACGCGCGAGATTTTCGTCGTCGGCGGCGACGCCGACCCGCCCGGCTGCTTCTTCGACGCGATCGAGTTCATCGAGGCACTCATCGCACTCGACGACTCGAACGAGTGCCGCGTCGTCGACCACATTGGCTACACGTCGTATCCAGACACACATCCATTCATCACCGACGTGCAGCTCCACGATGCGCTGCACGTCAAGCAGAAAATGATTCTCGAGTCCGGCCGGACCGCACACGTGTCGACGCAAATGTGTTTCTCGTCCGACCAGATCCGCGACTGGCTGCGGCTGGAGCGAGCAGCCGGGCTGACCATTCCGGTCCACCTTGGCATTCCGGGTGTGATCGACAAGGCAAAGCTGATGACGATGGGCGTCCGCCTGGGCGTCGGCACATCACTCCGTTATTTGTCGAAGAACAAAAAGGCACTCGGCAAGATGATGACACAGCGCGCATTTGAACCCGATCAACTGCTCAAGCCGCTCGCGCCGCACCTCGAAGAACTCGGCATCGGTGGTATCCACCTCTACACGTTCAACCAGGTCGCGACCACCGAAGCCTGGCGTCAAAAGACCCTCGCCTGATCAGTTCGGTTCGTGTTATTTGTGGCGGCGCGACACCGCTGCTCGGCTGACGACCTTGGTGGCCTTGACCGGAAGTACGACGAGACGGATCGCAACATTCGAGGCTCGCGCCGGGAACGGTACGAACTTGGTTTGACGTTCGCTCGGTAGCGCATCCTTGAAGGCGATCCGGTAGCCGACGAAGACGAGGATCACCGAGAACCACGCGCTCATCGTGAAGAAGAACGCGTCGTCGCCGAACCATGACATCAGTGGGGCTGCGACGAGTGGACCGACCAGGGCACCCGACCCGTTGATTCGCACCAATGTGCCAGCTGCACCGACCGTCTTTTCGACCGGTGTCCAGTCGAGTGTGTACGAAACCACGAGTGAGTACAGCGGGAACATCGTGCCGCCAATCCCGAACATGACGAGCAGCATGAGCGCGCTGTCTGGCCGCACTGTCGACGCAGCCACCGACAGGGCCCCTGCTGCGATCACGACGCCAAAGATCACCGCACGCCGCGACACCCGGTCGGACAGGCGGCCAATCGGCCACTGCAGAGCAATCGCGCCGATCGTCGGGGCGATAAGAAACGCGGCTGTCCGGTCGACAGACAGGCCGCTCCGTGTTGCATAGACCGCTGCCAGGCTCAGCAATACACCGGCCGAAGCACCACTCATGAACGAACCAACCACGCCCGTCGGAACGTAGCCGATCAGTTCTCGGATAGAGACCTTTTCGACCGGGCGACTCGGTGGCACCCTTGCAGCAGCAGCAAGCGTCACGGGTACCAGCGCCAGCGAGACCAGCACCGACGAAACGATGAACAGGTGAAAGCCATTCGGGTCAGCAACGGCAATGAGGTACTGACCGATGCCAAGACCGGCCATCGATATGATCATGTAGAGGGCAAGTGTGCGTCCGCGATTCTTTGGAGTCGAGAGCTCGGCCAGCCATGACTCGATCACGATGTACAGACCGGCGAAGCAGAAGCCGAACACGAAACGCATTGCAGTCCACGTGACCGGCACAACCGACAGGGCATGAATCAGGACCGCACTCGACGCCAACGACGCCAGGCCGGCGAACACACGGATGTGACCGACGGACGCGATCATTTTCACGACAAGACTTGGCGCAATCAGGAACCCCGCAAAGTAGCCCGCCATGATCACGCCGGTGACCACAACGCTGAAGCCCTCGTTACCCGAGCGGACGCCGATCACTGCACCGTTGAGCCCGTTGCCAATCATCAGCAGGCCGAGGCCAAGAAACAGCGCCCAGAGACCCGCAGCAGAATCGCCTTCCGGCTCAGCTGCGAGATCCGTTGGCCCGCCCGTTTGATGTCCAGCCTCTGTCGGCGCGTCGTCGTGAGGCGCGTTGATTCCGACGTTCACCGCTGGGATCTTTCGGTCCCCGGCACTACTGGGCTGTTCCATGGTAGGCAGGCTGACGAAATCTACCCCTTCTTCGCCCTTTCGAATTTGAAGTCGACAAATTTCTGAGATAGCCGCCCAGTTCAACGGCGACGACCGCGGAGCTTGTCGAGTTGTCGTCTGTCACGCTTGGTTGGTCGCCCCGCGCCACGATCTCGTTCGAAGATCGGCGGGGACAGCGGATCGCGCTCAGGCGGGGGCGGACTGTGATCGACGAAGCACGTGGCCGCGACCGGTGCGCCGACGCGCTTCGCAAGGACCGTGACCACATCGGCTATTCGTTCCCGCTGGTTGAGGCGCGCCTCGATTCGATCGCCCACCTTGACCGAAGACGACGGCTTCGCGGGCGCGCCGTTGATCTTCACATGACCCCCTCGACACGCATCGGCTGCGTCGGCCCGTGTTTTGGTCAGTCGAACCGACCACAGCCACTGGTCAACTCGAGCGCTCTCCACGCCTCCATCTTGCACCAGAAATTCGCTGTTTGTCGCGCCCGGCTCGCATGACTACCTACTGGTCGGTAGGCTACATGTTGTGAACGAGCAGGAAATCCTCCACGCGATCACTCCCGACGTCGAGCAGCTACTCGAACGGCATCTGGCGACCACCAAAGAGTGGTTCCCGCATGAGTATGTGCCGTACAGCCGCGGTCGGGACCACATGGAGGGACATCAGTGGTCCCCCGACGATGCCGATCTGGCTGGTGCAAAACTTTCTGAAGAGGTTCGTAGCGCACTGCTGGTCAACCTGCTCACCGAAGACAATCTGCCGTATTACTTCCGATCGGTCGAGCGGATGTTCGGTAAAGACGGCGCCTGGGGCGAATGGGCTCGCCGTTGGACCGCCGAAGAAGGTCGTCACTCGATGGCGATCTATGGCTACATCACCGTCACCAGAGCGATCGATCCAATCGAGCTGGAGCGGAGCCGAATGGTGCAGGTCAGCAAAGGCGAAACGCCTGACCCCGAGACCACCCACGACGGATTCATCTACCTCGCTTTGCAGGAACTCGCCACGCGAATCTCGCATCGCAACACCGGTGCCCAACTCGGTGACGACGTCGGCTTCAACCTGCTCAAGCGAGTGTGCGGCGACGAAAATCTTCACCAGCTTTTCTACCGCGATCTCGCAGCAGCAGCGATCAAGGCCGACCCAAACACGATGATGATCGCGATGGAAAAGCAGGTCCGTTCGTTCGCGATGCCGGGTACCGGCATTCCTGACTTCGAGCGGCATGCCAAGGCCATTGCCCGCGCCGGCATCTACGACCTACAGATCCACCACGAACAGATTCTGGCCCCCGTGGTCCTGCGCCAGTGGGACGCCGCGAACATCACGGGCCTCTCTGGCGAGGGTGCTGCAGCGCAGGAACGCTTAATGAAGCGGATGGCAACCAGCGCACGTGTCGCACAGCGGTACGCCGAAAAGCGCGATGCCCAAATGCAACCGGCCTAAGCCACCCCTAGGCGAACGCCGTTCCGGCGACCATGGCGACGATGAGCACCATCAGCCCGAACAACACGAGGCGGCGCTTCATGTCTGAATGCTGTGATTGCATGAGACAATTCTCGCCCGTTTCGACGAGAAGCGTCCAGACACCCTGGCGGACCCGAGCGAAATTTGGGTTGGGAACACCCCACCGCCTACAACACTGCTCATGATGAGTCGACTGTTTCTTGCCGTCTGGCCAACGGCCAACGTCGTCGAAATGCTCACCGAGTTGCCCCGTAAAGACCAGCAGGGAGTGCGCTTCGTCGCACCAGAGAACTGGCATGCCACGCTCCGCTTCCTCGGCGAGGCCGACATTGACGACGTGTGCGAAGCAATGAATCGCGCTGAACTGCCAGCGGCAGTCGCCCGAGTTGGCCCGGCCATCGACATGCTCGGAACGCATTCGGCAATGGCACCGGTCAACGGGATCGATCCACTTTCTGCAGCCGTGGTGGAGGCAACAGCCGGTCTCGGCAGCCTCGCTCCGCGGCCGACGTTCACCGGCCACATCACCATCGCTCGGGTTAAGCGTGGTGCCATCGTGCGCAAGATCGTTGGCATGCTGTGCCAGGCAGAGTTCGACGTTGATGAGGTTGCCCTCGTCGAGAGCCGCCTGCACCCAGACGGCGCTCGCTATACAACGGTTGCTACTTGGCCCACCCGCTGACTCTTCACTGATCCGCCCGCTGACCCGACTTGCGATCTCGACCTCCAAGCCAGCACTACTGTCGGGACATGATCGATGGCGCTGACGACCGGCTTCCGACGCGTGTCCAGACACCCCGACTACTCCTGCGGTGTTGGCAGCACGACGAAGCCTCGATACTCGGCGACCTCGTCGAGGGCAACGTTGAGCATCTCCGACCGTGGATGCCCTGGATCAAATTTGAACCCCAAACGGTCGCCGAACGCGTCGCATTAATCGAAACGTGGACTCGCGAGTGCGAAGAAGGCGGCGACGTCGTGTTCGCCACGTTCTTCGACGGCATCGCAATCGGGAGCTGTGGGCTCCACCGTCGCGTTGGCGCCGGCGCAGTCGACATCGGCTACTGGATCGTTGCCGACCACACGCGGCGCGGATTCGCTACAGAGATCACCTCGGCGTTGACAACCACGGCGTTTGGCGTCGCTGGCATCGAACGCGTCGAGGTCCACACCGATGAGGCCAACGAGGCGAGCGCTGGCGTTCCTGCCAAGCTCGGCTTCCAACGCGACCGAGTCATTGAAAAAGAGCCAACAGCAGTTGCGGAGTCTGGACGGTTGGTCATCTGGACGATGGCCAAAGCCGACTGGCGCTAACTGTCCACTACGACCAGGCGTTCCCGAACGTGTTGCGGAAGGCGAGCTGGCTCGGGGGCTGCCGGGTAATCGGGCCGTGGCCCTTGCCGACCGGATACCCGATCGGGACGAGTGCTGCGGTGGCCCAACCCTCGGGAATCTTGAGGAGGTCCATCACTTCAGCCTCGCGGAGGCAGTGGAGCGTTGTCAGTGTGCAGCCCAGCCCTTCGGCAACGCAGGCAAGCATCGCGTTCTGTACCGCCGGATAAATTGACCCGCCCCCGACCACGCTGACGCGGTCGAGCTTGGCATCAGTAATTGCCATCATCTTGGGATTGGCACAGAACACGAGAATGGCCGGTGCCTCATGCAGGTGTTCGGCAAGGTGGTCGCCGGCGGCCGCGATGCGTTCCCAGGGGGCGAGTTGTTCGGGCGGCAGGCCTTCCATCATCTTCATGAAGCCGGCGACGTACTTTGCCCACTCGGGCGCGTAGATGTCTGCGAGTCCCTGTTTCACCACGGGGTCCGTCGCGACCACGACGCGCCACGGCTGGGTGTTGCCACCGGTCGGTGCCCAACACGCGGCTTGGAGCACGCGCTCGAGCACGTGATCAGGAATCGGGTCAGGGCGTAGTTTTCTGACGGCACGCAGCGTGCTCATCGTCTCGTAGAGGCCGGGCTGTACAGGTTCGTCGCTCACCCGACCAGCCTGACACAGCACGACACCACAAAAGCCTTCGGGAGTGCAGTGCCTAGAGCGACGGGCGGAGTTCAGTGATGGTCTTGATAACGCTCTTGCCGCGGACCGCCACTGCGCTCTCCTGCTGAGCGGGCGAGCTGGATCTGTGCGCGTCCGCCTCAACGATGAGCTGCTCGGCGGAGAAATCGCTGACGATCTCGAAACCAGCGTCGATGATCATCTGATACGTGCGGTTGGCGGTCTCACCTTTGGCGTTGAGGTAGCCATCGAGGAACAGTGAGTTCGCTGCGTACAGGCCCAGGACTTCCATCGATCGCAAGTGGAACTCGCGGCCAGCTGCGATGCGGACCTCGGCGGTCGGGTTGGTGAGGCGGAACATCGAGAGCACTCGCAGGCAGTACTGCGGTGAGAGACCCTGAGGCGTCACGAGTTCGTTGCCCTCGAAGGGCAGGAGGAAGTTGACGGGGATCGACTCGGCTTCCAACTCGCGGAGCGTCTTGGCAATCTCGACGAGGTCCGATGCCGGCTCGCCCATCCCAGCAATTAACCCGGAGCACATCTCGATGCCGTTGCGTTTCGCTGCTCGAAGTGTGTTGATGCGGTCTTGATACGTGTGAGTCGTACAGATCTCGGCGTAGTGCTCTTCAGATGTGTTGAGGTTGTGGTTCAGTCGGTCCAGGCCGGCGGCGGCCAGCACGGCGGCCTTGTCGTCATCGAGCAGACCGGCCGACACACATACCTCGAGTGGATACAGCGCCTTGACGTCCCGGACCAGCGACGCCAGTTCGGCCGTACGCGCCGTGGACGGCCCCCGACCGGAGAACACCATGCAATACCGGAAGGCTCCATTCTCATACGCAAGCTTGGCTTCGGCAAGGATCTCATCCCGACTTTTCATCGGGTACTCCTCGATATTGACATCACTGTTCTTGGCCTGGGTGCAGTACGAACAGTCTTCTGGACACTTCCCGTTTGCCGCATTGTTCAGGATGTGGACGTGAACCTGGTTGCCCCAGTTTGCTTTGCGAACGGTGTAGGCCTCGTTGAGTAGCGGCAACAGATCGACCTGGGGGTCCAGCAGGAGCTGTTCGCAGACGTCGTCGGAGAGCTCTTCACCGTCGAGAACTCGGGCGGCCAGGAGGGAGACGTTAAGTGCATCCATATTCGGCGCATGGTACGCACCGCCCCCGAAGAGTCTTTCCCAGAGGGCAGGGCAATCGTCACATCAGCCTGACCGGCCCCTCACGGCGTGTCCGAGGTCCCGACCCCACTGGCTGAGGCGATCGCTGCTCCAACATGCCCGGCATCCGACGCGGAAATTGCTCAGGTGCTCAGGATCATCGAAGCGACATCGGCGAGCGTGGTGGCGACGTGATTGATGCGTGGCGCGTCCGGAATCGGTCGACGCCCAGGGTTGAACCAACAGGTGGCGCAACCAGCAGCAGCTCCGCCGGCCACGTCGGAACTGAGGCTGTCGCCGACGACCAGGACACTTGCGGGGTCGGGGTTGCCGTGAGCGGCAAGAGCCACGTCAAAGAAGGCCGAGCTTGGTTTCGCGTGCCCAATCTCGCTCGACACAGTTACCGAAGCGAAATAGTGCGTCAGGCCGAATCGTTCGAGCCGGGGGCGCTGTACCTCGGAGTAGCCGTTGGTGATCAAGCCCATCGGGACCGCTCCGTGGAGCAGGTCGAGTAGTTCGATGGCACCGGGCCACAGCGTCCCGGAGCGACTCAGCCAGCTCAGGTACTGCGATGCCAGCAATGCCGGATCCAGGTCGAGATCGGTGTGCTCGATCAGTAGCCGAAATCGCTCGTCGTTGAGCGTGTCGAGCGTGAGCTCGCCAGCTTCGAGTTGGGTCCACAGCGGTGCGGCAACCTGCTGAAAGCTCGACAGATAGTCGGCACCGCAAGCGACGCCATGGTCCTCAAGCAGCGCCGGCAGGGCCGCGCTCTGCGCTGACGTGAAGTCGGACAGCGTGTTGTCGAGATCGAACAACACGACCTCGTAACGAGACAAGGACTTCGGGGCGTTTGCTGTGCTCACCCTTGCACGCTATCGAGGTGTTACAGGTCGATCTCAAGACCGATGCCCTGCCCGTTCGCGGCAGTATCTGACCCAGATCAGCCAGAGCGAGTTGGCCCATCAACCGGTCAGCGGGCGATGACGGAGACGGTCTCGGCCGCGTCGATCAGCCAACCAGGGAAGACACCGACGAACAGCGTGAAGGCTGCGGCACCAAAGATCGCCACACCAGCCGAGAACGGCATGATCACCGCTTCTGCTTCGTCGCCACCCTCAGGCTCGGCAAGCCACATGTTGACCATGATCCGCAGGTACAGGAACGCTGCCACGACGGCAGCGACCATGGCAATGACCGCAATGACGTAGCTCTCTTCTTCAACAGCGGCCTGGATAACACCGAACTTCGCAATGAAGCCCGATGTCAGCGGCACGCCGGCCTGGGCAAGCAGGAAGACGGTGAACGCCAAAGCCAGGGTCGGGCGGCGCTTGGCGAGGCCCTTGAACGAGTCGAGCGACGAGTCGCCGTCTTCGTCGCCTGATGCCTTCGACACGATGGTGACAACACCGAACGAACCAATGACGAGCACTGAATACAGCATCAGGTACAGCGCTACTGCGGCGATGCCATCGCCCGGCAGAGCTTCGCCGGCCGTGTTACGAGCAGCCTCCACACCCACCAGTAAGAAGCCAGCGTGGCTCACCGACGAGTAGGCGAGCATGCGCTTGACGTTGGTCTGCACGACGGCCAGGAATGAACCAACGACCAGCGAAAAGACCGCAAGCGCCCAGATAACCGGGCCCCAGTCATCACGGAAGAACGGGAGGGCGGTCACGAGCACACGGATCATCGCGGCGAAGGCGGCGGCTTTGCCGACTGATGCCATGAATGCGGTGACCGGCGACGGTGCCCCCTGGTAGACGTCGGGCGTCCACACGTGGAACGGAGCTGCCGCAACCTTGAAACCAAGCCCGACGACCAACATCGCGATGCCGGCGAGCGCCAACGGGTCGGAGTTGTCGAGGTCGACACCATTGCGGAAGGCGATGACCATCTCAGTGATGTTGGTGGTGCCCGATGCCCCATACAGGAGCGCAATGCCGTAGAGGAAGAACGCCGAAGAAAAGCCACCGAGCACGAAATACTTGATGCCGGACTCTGCCGACTTAAGCGAACGACGATTCGAGGCGGCAAGTACGTAGAGCGCAAGCGACAGTGTCTCGAGGCCGAGGAACAGCACGATGAGGTCGTTGGCCGACGCCATGACGATGCCACCGATAGCAGCAACCATGTACAGCGCGTAGATCTCGGGGCCTTCGTTCGGCGTCCCACGCAGAAACGAGTCGGTCAAGAGCGATACGAGCAGCAAGCTCATACAGATCGTGATCGTCAAGAACATAGCGAACGTGTCGAAGGCGATGGCACCGCCAACGAGCGTCTGCACGCCATTGTCGGTGATGTCGTCCCACTGGACCATTGCCAACGCACCGGCGGTACCGGCAGTGAATGCGGACACGAAGGCGTACAGGCCCTTGGGCCACTGCGGCGTCAGTGCGCCCACGACCATGATGGCGAGGGCACCGCCAAGCAGCGCCAGCATCGGCGACAGTGCAAACCAGTTGACCTCAGGGCCCTGGAATGTCTGCGCCGGAAGCTGCCCCGGGAAGCTGCCAGCGAACGAAGAAGCGAGCTCAGAGATCATTTGCCGGGCTCCTCTCCCTCGTTGCCTTGACTCTCAGAATCGTCATGGGACTCAACGTCACCACTGTCATGGGACTCATCGTCTCCGCTCTCACAACCGTTGCTCTCGTCACCGTGCGCTTCAGCGCTCGCGTCTGCTTCGACACCCGCTTCGGCGTGTTCGACTTCGAACGTTCCGCACTGCTGGCCAGGATCAGGAATATTGAAGGCGCTGTTGTCGGCCACATGGGTGACGAGTGCCTCGACGCTCGGCTCGATGCGATCGAGGAGCGGCTTCGGGTACACCCCGGTGA
>CALAHA010000255.1 GCA_937891565.1 uncultured Ilumatobacter sp.
GCTCTCGCTCTCGCCCCAGGTACGCAGGACCCGCGAGGCAATGACGGCGCGTTCGCCGCTGCGCTCGAGTAGGTCAGGGATGATGGCCCGGTGGATCATGTCTTGCATCTCGTGCGGGACACCCGGCACTGCGTACACGACCTTGGCCACGCCATCAATCATGATCGGACAGATCAAGCCCGGCGCGGTCCCTCGGGTCTGTGGAATGACCGATGCGCCGACCGGCACCTCTGCCTGCTGCCGGTTGCTCTCGGCCATCACACGCCCTCGCGACTCAAACATTGCGCGGATGACCTCGACGAGCGCCGGATCTTCAATGAGTTCGACGCCCATCACCGCAGCGATTGCGCTGCGCGTCAGGTCGTCATGTGTCGGGCCGAGACCTCCGCACATGATGACTGCGTCGGCGTCGGCCAGCATCCGCCGGAGCTGCACTTCAATCCGGCCGATGTTGTCGCCGACCTTGACCTGCACGAACGAGTCGATCCCATGGAGCGCCAACTCGCTGCCCATCCAGGCCGAATTCGAATCAATGATCTGCCCGAGCAACAACTCGGTTCCGACTGCCAACACATCACAACGCATCCGCTCAGTGTGGCCCAGATTCGACGTTGTCCCAGGCCTCAGCGGTGTATCTCGGCGGCTACTGCGGATTGCGGGCGTGGTTGAGGTACTGGGCGCCGCTGATTAGGGCCAACGCGACGGCAGTCCAGAGCAGGCCCTTCCACAACCACGTCGCGTCGAGCGCCGTCCATGGCAGGAGTGCGAACCCAACCGCGAGCTGCTGCGCAAATGTCTTGTACTTCGCAAGTTTCGATGCAGGAACGCTGATGCCCTTACCGCTCACCAAAACCCGGTAGACGCTGATGATCAGTTCACGTGCGGCGATGACAACCACCGGAACGACCCAGAAGACATCAGTGCTGACCAGCGTGAACATGGCACCGAGAATGAGCACCTTGTCGGCGAGCGGATCAAGGAATGCACCCGCTGCGGTGGGGCCACGTCGCCGAGCGACGTAGCCGTCGATGAAGTCGCTCAAACACAGGACGAACCAGAGCAGGCATGCAATCCATGCGCCACGCTGATGATTAGGAATCACCCAGAACATGACGGGCGACAACAGCAGACGGGCCGTGGTGATGGCGTTCGCCCAACTGGCGATCGACAAGCCTTGGCTCTGCGTTGACTCCGTCGTTGCCACTACAGCGCTGCCGTTTCCTCGGTGTCGAGCGATGCGACATCGACACCGGCAGCGACCAGATCAGGGCCCAATGCGTCAACGATGTCGACTTCGGCGAACTCTCCTACCGTTACATCATGGCCGACGTGGATGATGCCATCGATCTCGGGGGCTTCACGGTGGCTGCGGGCCACGCCCAGAGCATCGACGAGCACCGACATCGTTGTGCCGATCAGGTCATCGCGTCGAGCAGCGGTGATGTCGTCTTGCATCTCACGGAGCTCGGCGAGCCGCTCGTGCATCAGCCCGGCCGGCACGACGCCTTCACCCTTTTTCACCAAGTCGGCGGCATAGGTGCCGTCTTCGTTGCTGTACGAAAAGAAGCCGCACCAATCGAGCTGGGCCTCTTCAATGAAGCGCAGCATCTGGTCGTGGTCGTCTTCGGTTTCGCCCGGGTAGCCGACGATAAAGTTGCTCCGGAATGCTGCTTCGGGCTCGCGTTCACGAATATCGCCGATGCGATTGAGGAAGCGCTGACCGTCACCCCAGCGGCGCATCTTGCGCAACAAGGGCTTGCTGACGTGCTGCAGCGAAAGGTCGAAATACGGAACACCCGTGTTGCAGATCGAATCGATCAGGCCGTCGGTGAGATCGCTCGGGTACAAATAGAGCAACCGGACCCGGTCGACTTGTGCAGCCACGGCATCGATCAGTGGCACGATCGAGCCGGCACCCATTTCGTCGGGGCGATCCTTGCCGTACGAGGCGAGATCCTGAGCAACCAACACGATCTCGCGTGCCGCCAACTGTTCGACCTCGGTGAGGATCGACGACACGTCACGGCTGCGCTGCGGTCCACGGAAGCTGGGGATAGCACAGAAACCACACGAACGATCGCAGCCTTCAGCAATCTTGACGTACGCCCACGGCACGGCTGACTTCGGCCGCGGCAAGTTGAGAAGATCAAAGTCGGGCAGCGGCGCTTCGGATACGGGGATGAGCTTGCGCCCGCTTTTCAGCTTGGGGACTTCGGTGCCGTCACGCTGCTCGGGGCGCATGTTGAACGCCATGCCAAACCCGGCAACCTGGTCAACTTCCGGCAATTCGGCGGCCAGCTCGTCGCCGTAGCGCTCAGCCATGCATCCGGTGACGACGAGCTTCGAACCATCAAGGCGCTGGGCGTCGAGCGCCAAGATCGTGTCGATCGATTCGCGACGCGCCTCGTCGATGAATGCGCATGTGTTGACAACCACGAGGTCAGCCGCTGCGGCGTCGTCGGTCGCTTCCATGCCGTCTGCAAGCAGTGCGCCAACGAGCTTGTCTGAGTCGACGTCGTTCTTCGGGCAGCCCAGTGTTTCGATATAGAACCGCTGCACCATGGTCCAGACGCTATCTGACGCCCATTCGGACACACCTGTACCCGTTTGTGCACGTTTGCGTCGACAAATCGGGTGGCACACCAACCAACTCGGCGACGCAAACGACTGAAGACTGTTACTGGTGCGCGAGTCGCAGCCCGAGACGCGGCCATGGGAACGAGACCAGCCGACCCGTGCCCGACAAGGTCACGAACGCCGTCGACATGTCGTCACCACCGAAACAAATGTTGGTCGTGAATATGTCGCCGGTGGCGTGGTGTTCGGTGTGCTCTCCGTCGGGCGAGATCGCAGTGATGCCACCGTTGAGCAATGTCGCCACGCACACCCAACCGTCGTGATCGACCGCCAGCGAGTCGAGTAGTTGGTGGCCGGGCAACCCGTGAAGGACGCGCGTCCGCCCGCCCGCCGCGAGGCGGCCGGGCTCTTCGAGCTCTCGCTCAAATACCCGCCCCGTGTGCGTTTCGGCCCAATACAGCATCGTGCCAGCAGGCGACAAGCCGACTCCATTCGGACCGTCGACCGGGAAAATGGCCTCGGTGATCTCCGAACCATCGCACTTTGCGTGATAGATCGCGGTGAGGTCAGCCGTCCGTGCGTCGAGGTCGCGGATGCCGTGATCGGTGAACCAGAATCCGCCGTGACCGTCCATCACCAGATCGTTCGGGGCTCGCAGCGGGCGTCCCTCACACTCGGTGTACAGATCGGTGACCGAGCCGTCGTGCAGATCTACCCGCTGAATCTTGCCGCCGAGGTATCGCTCCGGGTCGTAGTGTCCCGGTTGGAACCGGCCATTGCGTTCGATCGGCGTGAAGCACCCTCCGTTGTTGCACAAATAAATCGCGCCGTCAGGCCCAATGGCCGCTCCGTTTGGGCCGCCCGGTGTTTCAGCAACCCGTTCCTTGGTGCCATCAGGCCACACCCGAGTGAGGCAAGCGGAGAACAGTTCGACGACGATCACCGAGCCGTCAGGCATCGCGATCGGCCCTTCGGGGAAGCGCAACCCGTCGGTAATTTCAGTCAACTGCGGCGTCAGAACGGAATGGGCCATGGGGCCATGCTCGCAGACCGCAGCGGTCTCGACTAGAGCTGGCCGTTTTGCTGGAGTAGTTCGAACTCTTCGACCGTCATCAGCACCGAGCGGGCCTTCGAGCCCTCACTCGGCCCAACCACACCGCGCGTTTCGAGGAGGTCCATAATGCGTCCTGCTCGAGCGAAGCCAACTTTCAGCTTGCGCTGCAACATTGAGGTCGACCCGAGTTGGCTGCGCACGATCAGTTCCATTGCCTGGCGCATCATGATCGTGTCTTCGTCTTCTTCGCCAGCAGAGAAGGCGTTGGCATCAGAGGTGAGATCCATCGGCCCCATCAGCGACATCGGAGCAGCGCCGGGGACACCCAGCGTTGGCGGCACGAGTGCGGGCCCGTCGCTGCCGGCGAATCCGTGTGCGTCGAACTTGGGTGCGTCGTCGCCGTCTTCGACATCGGTCGAATGAATCGGTGCCGGTGCTTGGGCACGCCAGTGAGCAACGACTTTACGGACCTCTTCTTCAGTGATGAAGGCTCCCTGGATGCGATTGGCGACCGAAGAGTTGCCCGGGAGGAGCAGCATGTCGCCCTTTCCGACCAGCTTGTCGGCACCGGGCTGGTCGAGGATGACTCGGGAGTCGGTCAACGACGAAACAGCAAAAGCCATCCGGGCCGGGATGTTCGCCTTGATCACGCCGGTGATGACGTTGACTGAAGGGCGCTGGGTGGCAACGATGAGGTGAATACCAACGGCACGCGCCTTTTGAGCGATGCGGGTGATCGACTCCTCAACGTCGCGTGCAGCGACCATCATCAGGTCGTTGAGTTCGTCGACCACGATGACGATGTAGGGCATGTGCTCATACACCGGCGCACTGTCGGGGTCCCATCCAATGGGCTGTTCGATCTCGCCCTTTTTGAAGGACTTGTTGTAGCCACCGATGTCGCGGTAGCCGACCTCAGAGAGCAAGTCGTAGCGACGCTCCATCTCCTTGACCGCCCACCCGAGTGCGTTCGCTGCCTTCTTCGGGTTGGTGACCGGCTGCGTAAGCAGGTGCGGCAAACGCTGGTACTGCCCCATCTCGACCTGCTTGGGGTCGATCAGGATCAGGCGCACATCGTCGGGTGTCGTCCGCATCAGCAGCGACGTGATGATGCAGTTGATACCGGACGACTTGCCCGCACCCGTTGCACCAGCGATGAGCATGTGTGGGGTGGATGCGAGGTCGAGGAAGACGGCCTTGCCTGCGATGTCTTTGCCGATCGCTACGTCGAGGGGCGAATCGGCCTTCTTTGCCTCAGGAGACATCATCAGATCGCCAAGTGCGACGAGCTGACGTTGATGGTTCGGCACTTCGACGCCAATGGCGGAGCGGCCAGGGATCGGGGCCAGAATGCGCACATCGGTCGCCGCCATTGCGTAGGCGATGTCTTTCTGCAGGTTCGTGACCTTCGCAACCTTGACGCCTGGACCGAGTTCGAGCTCATAACGAGTGACGGTCGGGCCGACGGTCATACCGATCAGTTCGGTCTCGACGTTGTGCGAAATGAGCGACTCTTGCAGCATTTCGCCTCGCTTCTCGATGGCTTTAATGTCCATCTTTTGTTCGCCGGCGGTTTCAAGGAAACTGTTGGGCGGAAGGATCCAGTCGCCGACCTGGACACCATCGGTCGAGAGGTCACCCGGCTTGGATCCGTTATTGACCTTGGGTTTCGGTTTCGCCGTCGCACGTTTGCGTTTCGCCGACGACCCGCCAGCAGCCTCGCTCCACTCGTCACCATCGTCTTCAAAGTCGTACAACTCGGCACCGGCCTGCAACGTCATCGGCTCGCCGACAACCGAACCGGGTACGGCGAGTTCGCCCGAGGCGGCCATCCCCGACGAGTCGTAGCTGCGCAGTTCGCCGCTCTCGTCGTGGTCGCTGCTTAACGTCGAGATACTGCTGATCCCGGACCGGGCGGCACGACCAAGTGGACGGAGCAGCGTCGAAAGGAACCCACCAGTTGATGTGGCCATCGTACGCAATGACGTCTGAGTGATGAGGAGGCCGCCAGCAACCAGGATGGCGGACAGAACCACCACGGCGCCGGGACCAGCAACAGCGGCTCGCAGCGGCTCAGCTGCGAGCGCGCCGAACCAACCTCCGGCTCGGCCAAGATCGTCAGCGCTCGCCGAAATCTTGTCGGGCCCGCGGAGCAGGTGCAGCAGACCGAGCAGTGAGAGGACAACCGCAGCCCAGCCGGCCGCAAGGCGAACAGGGCTATACGAGCGGCCACGCTTGACGAACGAGACACCGGTCGCGATGAGGATGAGTGGCATGGCGAAGCGCCCAAGGCCCATGAACCAGCCGATCAGCGTCTCGATGCCGCGCCCCAATGGGCCGGCGAGATCGACGTACACGGCGAGTGCACACAGCGCTCCGCCCCCGATCAGACCGAGGCCAAGGAACTCGTGCTCGCGCCCATCCAGGACGCCACGAAGTTCAGCCGCTGCACGATCGTCGCGAGTGAGCTCGGGCGGGGTCTGGTCACGCACGTTCGAGGGCTGTTTCTTCGAGCGGCTCGCTGGCATCACCTCGGTGTCGTCTGCTTTCGACGACGCTCGAGACGTCTTTGCCGTGCGCGACGAACTGTTCACCGAAGTCGACCGCTTGGCGGCCGACTTCTGATTCGCAGCGCGCTTCTTGACAGGCGGCTTCTTCTTGGACGGACCCCACGTGGACATGACAACTCCAACCGTACCAACCGACTGCCACAGCGGTCCCGCATGGTCAGAACAGGCAATCATCGACCAAGGCCCGAGCACCTGCCGATCAAAGCAAATCGACCTCGATGACTGCGCCACTGGGAGCAACGACGATGTCGAGCACCCCACCCTGCTCAGAGCGCGCAGACACGACGTAACGCACGAAGCCACCCGGGCCGCCCTCGACGCTGAATGCGTCGATCGTGGCGTTCGGCACGTCTTTTTCAACGCCATCGAGCACCGTTGCCTCGTCGAAGTCGATGGCGTCGGCCGTGAAAGTCTGGCCAGCAGCCCCTTCAATTCGTGGCGCAGGCGCTTGCAGCTCACCATCGAGGTAGATATACGGCACCGCAGCGGTGCCCCCGTCAATCGCTACGAAGACATTCGTGAGCTGGGGTGTTGCTGTAATTTCGAAGAACTCTTGCGGCCCGCCAAGCGCAGCGTCGACCGCTGCAGCTGCTGCTGAGACGTCGCTAACGAACGAATCTCGTCCACCCGAGGTTGTCTGGTCACTTCCGCCTGAGCAAGCAGCGAGAGCAATCAGTGAGGCAGCAAGCAGCAGCGAGCGTCGAGTCACCTTGGGAGTATGGGCCCGAAATCAACGTCCTTCAGCGACTTCTCGATATTTCGCCCGCCAGCGAGCGGTGAGGGCCCACGCCGAGATCGAGGGATCTGGACCGCTACGCCTCCATAACGACGGGAACGATCATGGGCTTGCGCTTGGTCCGATCGCTGACGAACTTCCCTGCGGCACGCCGAACCTCGCGCTCCAACTGCTCAACATCGCGGACGCCGTCGGCCAGCGCCTTTTCGACGCGCGCAGCAATCGCGTCGCACGCCTCGTCGAGCAGGTCCTCGGCTTCGGGTGCGTACACCCAGCCACGCGTGATGATTTCTGGGCCGACAAGGACCTTGCCAGTCTGGATGTCGACGGTCACTACGACGACGACCACGCCCTCTTCGGAGAGCTTTTGTCGGTCACGTAGGACGCCTTGGCCGACGTCTCCAACGATGCCGTCGACGTACAGGTAGCCAGCAGGCACACGGCCAACGGGGGCTAGGCCTTGCGACGACAGTTCGAGGACGTCGCCGTCTTCGCACTCGATCACCCGGTCGGTCGGCACGCCCATCAATTCGCCGAGCTTGGCGTTGGCGACCATGTGGCGGTACTCGCCGTGAATCGGAACGAACCACTCAGGGTTGACAATCGACAGGTAGGTCTTGATGTCGTCGGCCTTTGCGTGACCGGTTGCATGCACGTCCATGACGCCGGAGTGCACGACGTGGGCGCCGCGCCGCAGCAGCCCGTCGATCACCTTGTTGACGCTTCCTTCATTGCCGGGAATGGCATGGCTCGACAGCACAACAGTGTCATCTTCGCCAAGCTGCAGCCACTTGTTTTCGCCACGCGCCATCAGACCGAGTGCTGACATCGGCTCGCCCTGGGAACCAGTCGAAATGATGCACACCTCGCCCGGCTTGTACTTGCCGATCTCCTCGATGTCGATCAACGACGATTCGGGAATGGTGAAGACGCCAAGGTCGAGGCCGAGACGGATGTTTTTCTTCATGCTCAAACCGAGCGTGGCAACTTTGCGGCCTTCACCGACGGCTGCATCAGCGATCTGCTGGATGCGGTGGAGGTGGCTGGCGAAGCTCGCTGTGATGATCCTGCGACCGCGTTCCTGCGCGAACAGTGAGCGGAGCACTCCCCCGACATTGGTCTCGCTCGACGCGTAGCCCGGCTCTTCGGCATTGGTCGAGTCGCTCATCAGCAACCGGATGCCTTCGTTCTTTGCGAGCTGGCCGATGCGGGCGAGATCGGCGCGGCGTGAGTCGACCGGCGTGAGGTCGATCTTGAAGTCGCCAGAGTGCAGCACGATGCCCTGCGCCGTGTGGACCGCAATGGCGTGCGCGTGCGGCACAGAGTGAGTGACCGGGATGAACTCGACAAGCAGCGAACCGATATCGATCTGCTCACCGTCTTGGACTGGACGCATGTCGATCTTCGACATGAGGCCAGCCTCTTCGATGCGGTTCCGCGCCAGGCCAAGCGCGAGTGCCGAGCCATAGATCGGGAGCGGTTCGCTCCGCAGGTCGCCAAGCCCGCCTTCTGAGCGGTTGCGCATCAAGTACTGAATGGCGCCAATGTGGTCTTCGTGGCCATGGGTCAGCACGATGGCCGACAGTCGCTCGGCGTTCTCACGGAGATACGTAAAGTCGGGAAGGATCAGATCGATCCCGTGATGATGGGGGTCAGGGAACATCAAGCCACAATCGATGAGCATCATCGTGCGGTCGGGATCGTCAGGCGCGCCCTGCTCGATGACCATGCAGTTGCGGCCGATTTCGCCGAGGCCACCGAGGAACACGACACGGACGGGCACCGTCGGGTTGAGGGGGACCGTCATTGGTTGGGGGTTGCTCATTTTTGGGATCCTTCACGGGTGGCGAGCAAGTTCTGGTAGACCGCTCGAGCGGCGTCTTCGGTGCCGGTTGGGGCTGGGCCCATCGGCAGGCGACATGCGCCGACCGAGTGGCCGAGCGTTTGCATCATGACCTTGGGTTGCACCGGGTTCGGTGCGTTGTCGTTACCTTCGAACGAGTAGCTCTCGATCAGTAGGCGGTTGATCCGTTGCGCTTCGGCGATGTCGCCGCGATTCCATGCTGCGAACATTTTGGTGTGCTCGGGTGCGGCCCAGTGGGTACAAACTCCAACCGCGCCAACGGCACCAACTGCAAGCAGCGGCAAGTTCATCGGGGAATCACCCGAGTACACCTCGAAGTCGTCGGGGACACCAGCTATGACCTTGGCGGTCTCGCTTGGATCGCCGGCAGCATCCTTAAGCGCAACGATGTTTGTGACGTCGTTGGCGAGGCGGATGATGGTGTCGTTCGACATTTTGCGGCCGGTGCGCTTCGGGATGTCGTAAATCATGACGGGCAGGTCGGTGGCCGATGCAATGGCCCGGAAGTGGACCTCGATACCGGTCTGTGACGGCCGGTTGTAATAGGGACTAACGCCGAGGATCCCAGCGAGGCCGAGTTTGCTTGCTTCGGCGGTGAGGCCGATGTCTTGGCGGGTGTTCGAACCCGTCGTGCCGCCGATGACGGGCACGGTGACTGCTGCCGAGATCGCTTCAAACAATGTCAATTTTTCGTCGATGCTCAATGTCGCTGACTCGCCAGTTGTGCCGGACACGACGAGCGACTCGTTGCCTTCGGCGACCAGAAACTTCGCAAGAGAGACGGCCGCATCGACATCAAGTTCGCCGTCGTTGTCAAACGGGGTGACCATCGCAACCGACACCACACCGAAGCGCGGCATCAGCAAGACCTCAAAAACACAGTGTTGTTCACCGCAAAGAACCTATTGGATGTCTCGCCACTTCATGCGGCTGAGTGAGCACGGCGGGCAGGAGCATGTCGGAGCTAGAACGAACCTTCGCCTAAGCGATCGATTCCCTGAGTGAGAATCAGGTCCTCATGCAATTCCATCCAGGCGTCGTGGTAGCTCCCACACATCACACCGGTGAACATGTTGGACTCACCCGACTGCAGGCGACTGATTGCAGTAGCAAGGCGGGGCCCGTAACAGGCGAGGCGGTCGAGTAAGCCGGCGGTCGAAACCAGGATCGGTTGCGCCCGGCCGTCGAGATTGACGAGCCGAGCAATCACCGCTGCGTCATAGGCAGCGTCGGTGTGATCGTTGACCCCGCCGCTGCGCAGCTGCCAGTCGCCGCAGAGCGCTTTGAACTCGGTGTTCAGTTCCAGGTAGCTGCCATAAAGGGGTGCCAGCGCGCCGAGGTCGGCACCGTCAAGATCGGCATCGAGCATGGCCGGGTGCGCGGCGCGGCCGTCAGGAGTCAACTGCCACAGCGATCTGGCTTCGCGGAACTGGGCGTGCGCTGCCGCTGCGAGACCATCAAGATGCAACTGAACCATCGCTGGGTCAGAACCAGTCATCTCGCCAAGCGTGTCCACTGTCGCAAAACCCTTGATTCGCAATGCGTGGAATGTGCAGAACTCCGGTGTCGATACGTGCCCCATTTTGCTGAGACTAACGACCGGTCGGTTCGGCGGTGAACCCCTCCACAAGGACGACTGTCGGCTCTGGTGGCGTTCTCGTTCGCCGCCACCAGAGATAGAGCCCGGTTCCGACGAGAATCGGGAGGACGTAGGTGATGAACCGGTACACGAGCACGCCAGCGAGCGCCACGTCAGTCTGTACGCCCGCAGCAACGAGCGCACCCGTCAGCCCTGCTTCGATCACGCCGACGCCGCCCGGAGTCGGAGCGAACGAGCCAAGGATTTGGGCGACGAAAAAGACCCGCGCAAATTCAGTGACGCCCAGCTCGTCGCCAACGCCGAGCCCGCGCAGCGCCGTCCAGAGGATGATGACGCCAGTCCCCTGAGCAATCGTCGTTCGCAGCAGGAGCGCGAACGGCCGGCGAGCAGTAGCTCGAAGCGAGCCACGTACCTCATCAACAAAGGCCACGGCGTCGCCGCTTGCCAGCCCGGGTGCTGAACCAGCGAACTTGGAACGCACCCATTCGGCTCGTTCAGTGGTCCAACGGTGCGCTTTCGGCGAAAAGAGAGCGAAGGACCAGAACAACGCTGAACCAATCAGGACCGCTGCAGCGGCGGCAATGATCAACAGGTCAGCGAGGCTGGCATCGCGTCGGCTGATGTCAGCCAACGTCGCGACCAGCGGATACCCCCAGCTCACAAAGGCCGTCGCCACACCCGACGCCACGAGCATATGGACGAACGTGCCCGCAGACGTTCCGCTGTCACGCGCGATTTGCCACCGCAACAACGTGGCAAGTGGGCCGCCAGCCGGCACGCCTTTGCTCACTGCCGACCCGACGTCGCAAATGACTTCAGCGCGCCCGAGCGAGGTTCCGGGCAAGAGTGATCGGATCACGTCGGCTCTCGACACTCGCTCGATGATCCCGAGCACTGCCAAGGTGGCCAGCGTCAATCCGGAGAAACCTCGAAGCAAACCAATCGCATCGACGATGGTCCGTCGCTGCACGATGATTGCTCCGACGAGCAGAGCAACGATGGCCAGAACAGCAAAGCGGCGCACCCGTGAGTCGCTCGAAAACCGCCGCATTCGATCAAGGTAGAACCATCAACCGGCAGCTGCCAGACGGGCCTCAGTTCTTTTCAGCCTGGCTTGTCAACCTGGCTTGTCAGTCTTGGATTTGTGTGCGGCTCACACCATCGGCGATTGCTGCAGCAGCAACCGCCTTCGCGACTGCCATTGACACGTTACGGTCAAACACAGAGGGCATGATGTTGGTCGGGCTCAGCATCTCGTCGGTCACCGATTCAGCGATCGCCTTCGCTGCTGCGAGTTTCATGCCTTCGGTGATGTCGGTGGCCTGTGCGTCGAGCGCACCGCGGAAGATTCCCGGGAATGCCAACACGTTGTTGATCTGGTTTGGGTAGTCACTGCGGCCAGTGCCCATCACGGCGACAAGGTCCCCCACGAGCTCAGGACGGATCTCGGGGTCGGGGTTTGCCATCGCAAACACGATGGGATCGGCGGCCATGTTGCCGATGTCGTCAACGGTGAGCACATCGGGTGCACTGACGCCGATAAACACATCGGCCCCGTGCATCACGTCAGAGAGCGCTCCCTGTTTGCCGTCGGGGTTGGTGTTCTCGGCGAACCACTGCTTCCAAGCATTGAGGCCTTCGCGTCCGTCGTACACCGCACCCTTGCTGTCGACACCAACAATTTTACTGGCACCAGCGCCCAGCAGGATCTTGCCAATAGCGACACCGGCCGCACCGACGCCAGAGATCACAATATTCAGGTCCGCCATCTTCTTGCCGGTGATGCGCAATGCGTTTTCGAGCGCAGCGAGTGTGACCACAGCCGTTCCGTGCTGGTCGTCGTGGAAGACCGGGATGTCGAGCGCTGCTTTGAGCGCCTCTTCGACTTGGAACGCCCCGGGTGCTGCGATGTCTTCGAGGTTGATCCCACCGAAGGTCGGAGCGAGCCGGATGACGGTCTCGATGATCTCTTCGGGGCTCGACACGTCGAGGCAGATCGGGAAGGCATCGACGCCACCGAACTCTTTGAACAGCAGCGCCTTGCCCTCCATCACGGGCATGGCAGCCTTCGGGCCGATATTGCCGAGGCCAAGCACTGCGGTGCCGTCGGAGACGATTGCCACGGTGTTCCTGCGGATCGTGTACACGTCGGCCAGGCTCTCGTTGGCTGCAATGGCGTTGCACACGCGTGCGACGCCAGGGGTGTAAGCCATCGACAGGTCATCCATGTCGCCGACCGGGCAGAGCGACAGCACTTCGATCTTGCCGCCCTCATGCATCCGGAAGGTGCGGTCGTGCCACTCCTCGAGGGTGACGCCCTCGGTTGCCTGAACCGCAGACACGATCTCGGCTTGGTGGTCGACACTTGAGCAGTTGACAACAATGTCGCGCTCGAGTTCTTTGCCCTTGGCAACGAAACCTTCGATCGCATAGATGTTGCCACCCGCCTCACCAATGGCCGTGCAGAGACGCCCGAGAACCCCCGGTACGTTGTCCAACGTGACATCGAGTGAGATCGAGTACTGCGTGGCGGGAGGCTTCGACATAAG
>CALAHA010000256.1 GCA_937891565.1 uncultured Ilumatobacter sp.
ACTTCCTCAAGGTGTGGTTCGGGTCTATGTAATTAAAAGTGGCGACACGCTTGCGAAGATCGCGAGTTCATTCGGTGTCACCGTGCAGTCGCTCGTTGAGCTGAACAACATCGAGAATCCGGACAACGTGCCCGCTGGGGCGACGCTCAAGATTCCTGCAGGCATCGTTGTCATCTCCGAGTTGCCCACGACTTCCCCTTGATTCGGTTCGGATTTCGGTTCGGGTGACTGATGCCCGGCATCCGGGTCGGCAACGTTCGTAAGATGCAGTCATGAGCTTTTGGCCGAACTCGGAACACTGGAGCGTGAAGATTCCGCTCGATACCCCGCATACCCGTCTCGACGTCCTTGCTGAAACCGGCGTCGTTGTCTTGAAGGATGCGGACTTCGAGTGTCCTGAATCTGAGTACCTTGCACTTGAGTACATGGACTGGAAGTCGGGCGGCGATACGAATTTCGCACCGATTGCCACTGCCGACGGCGAGCTCGACTGCCGCGGATTTTGGGACAAGGGCAAGACCGACAAAGACGCAGAGTGGACCTCGAACGCAGCGGTTGCGCCGAGCATCAAGAATTACGTCGAAGGTGTCGGCGCCAACTTCGGCCGCGTTCGTGCGATCAAGCTTGCGCCGCAAGACCGTGACGAGGCGATCCGCAGTTTGCACCGTGACGACAACAACCGTTTCAATCCAGATAACGAAGGTTGGGTTGTGCGGTCATGGGTCGAGTTCACTGATAATCCGGACAGCTACATGATCCTGATGGACAACGACGAGAACGGTCTGCCTGATGCGTCGACCGAGGTCCGCGTGCCGCTCCACAAGGGCTCACGGTTCATTGTTGACACGCAGCGCCTTTGGCATGTCGTGGTCCATCCCGGCGACGCTCCTCGTTACGCCTTGATCAGCAGCTTCGAGTCGAGCCCGGTGCTCGATGATTGGATCCAGGCGCAAGCCGCATCCTGAAAATTAAGCGAGCAGTGCTTCGAGCACGACGGCGACGCCGTCGTCGACGTTGCTCGCGGTGACTTCGTTGCCTGCCTGCTGCACTCGGCTGTCGGCATTCGCCATGGCGATGCCTCGGCCGGCCCATTCGAGCATGGTGATGTCGTTCCACTCGTCGCCGAATGCAATGACGTCGGCTGCCTCGACGCCGAGCTGTTCGCACACCCAGCGGAGCCCGGCGCACTTGTCGATCGTGTCGGGCCCGATGTCGATTGCATCAGCGCCCAGGTGATTGGCGGTGAGCCCAGCAGGCAGGTACTCGGGCGCGCGCTGCAGAAGTTGGGCAACTGACAGGTCGTCGTGGAACGCAAACAGTTTGTAGACCTCGGTACCGCCGACGGCGAGGATGTCAGGCACCGGGTCCTGGTCGACGACGGCTGGCATGCGTTCGGCGAAACCGGGCTGGTGTGCCATGCCGCCGTCGGTCGCGATGGCGAAGCCGATCCCGGGCAGGCCGTCACGAAGCCGAGTGACAGCCTCGACGGCGGTGACGTAGTCGAATCCGATGAGCTGCACGAGTTCGCCGTTGGGGAACGTGCCGATGGTTGAGCCGTTGGTGCCGACGACGTAGGCAATCGAGTCGCCGAGTTGGTCGGCAAGGTCGGCCACGAGGTTGATCGGCCGGCCGGTCGCGATCACGACGTGGTGCCCGGCCGCGTGGACGGCGTGGATGGCAGCAGCATTGCGCTTGGACAACGTGCCGTTCTTGCCGAGCAACGTTCCGTCGAGATCGAGGGCGATCAGGTGCTTGCGGTCAGTCATCACCGACGACCGTAGTGACTGCGTTCGGGCGGGCAGCGGGTCAGGCAGGTGCGCTGAGCAATTCGCGGCGCAGCGCGAGCAGTTTCGGTGCAGGTTCGCCGTCAGACCAGGCGTCGGCGACGATGACCCGTTCGTATGACTCCCACTCTTGGCGAACACCGGCGAGGTCACCTGCGCGAGCATGAGCCCGCATGCGCAGCCCGATCAGTTCTTCATGACCAGGCAGAACGGCGAGGCCACGGCCTGTCGCCCAGAAGACCAGATCGATGTCGCCCAACGACAGTGCATGGCCAGCCAATTCTGCCGCCACCCCGGTAGCAAGAAGGACAAGATTCGACGTGATCCCCTCGGCGTCCGGCCAGAGATAGCTGGTGCCAGCAAAGGGCATGTCACGGATCATTTCAGCCGCAGGACCGAGCGTGACGATGGCCTGTGCGGGTGGTTGCAGCCGAGCTGCATTGAGTCGATCCTGCACCAGATCGGCATCGGTCACGACCGATTCGTGGAGTGGTAGCTGCTCGGTCAACGTTCGCTCCAACCATTCTTCGTCATCGTTGGGAACGACGAGCCGACCAAGTGCCCGTCGCGCCTCTGAGACGACATTGGCAAAGGTGGCGTCGCGCACATCGAGCTCCCACAGCGCAGTGCGTGCCGCGGCCCGTGTCGACTTCTCCCGATGAGTGGCCAACCAGGCAATGAGCTCGATGGTCTTCGAGCGCTCAAACTTGCCTGGGGTGCCAGAGACGTCGATCACGTCGACGCCGCCCATGAGTCGCACGACAATCGCGTGCTCGCGTTCGATAAAGGGCTCGCCAGCAGGTGTTTCGCCAGCATCAGACAGGACAACGTCGACCACCGGCTCGACTGCATCAACCAGGAGATCAGTCACGGCAGCGAGGTCGTTCAACGACATGCCGATCGGGTCGAGGGCAAACGACAAACCGAATGCGTCGAGCGTCCACTCGTCTTCGCCGGCACGGATCCGACCACCGGCACCGGGGCCGGGGCCGGGGCCGGGGCCGGTGGTTGCCACGATGGCGACTCCGTGCCCTCCAGCAGGGAACGTAGACAAAACCGTTGACAAGTCGACCTGATCGGCCGAAGTAAAGAGCAAGACAGCCGGTTCCCACATCTCGCCACCTGTCCGTGATGCTCGCAGCGAGAACGACGAGCGTTCGTTGCTCATCGTGCTACCAACGAGTGATGCTGCGAGATCGAACGCGGCACCAATCGATGCTGCCTGGTGCGCGTTGCGATGTTCAAGGAGTGCGGCTGCGGGAAGCGAGACCGAGATGATCTGGGCGATTTCGGCATACGCCGACGAGGCGAGGCCGGCGGCGATCGCGGTCACGAGCTCGTCAGCCTGGTCGGGCTGCGCTTCGATGAGGAAGGTGCCGCACGCCTCGATGTCGACGAACACGTCGCGCTCGTTGGCGATTCCCACCTGGGCGAGCGCGACGCATGGGGTCGAAACTCGGCAGGCTTCGGCGCTCAGCAATTCGACCGGAACCGATGCGGGCAGCCGCCAACTTTGACGGTCGCTGTCGACCGATGACCATGGTGCGATGAGCTCGGCCTCTGCCGTGAGACGGAGCTCGACGCCGCCGTCTCTATCGACCAGGAGGAGACCAATCTGGGCATCGGTGTCGATGAGTGATTGAGCCGCCGATCGAATGGCGACGTCGATCCGCGTGGAGCGTTCGCCAGCGTCGATTGAACGTAGCCGTCGCTCGGTGGTCACGACACCGGGCGGTGGATCGGGGACGCGAGTCCGAGGGGCAGCCCCGCGTAGGCGCTGACGCCGCCGTACCCCAGCCAAAGCAATGACGCCTGCTGCGAGGAGCGGGGCATATTCGATTCGGATCGGTGACGGGGCTCTGGTGCTCGGTGGTACTTCGACATCTCCTGTGCCTTGGTCTCCGTCCGTGATGAAGGGCGTCGTCGTGGAGCTCGTTGGCGGCGTGGAGCGCGTTGTCGTTGGCGACGCTGCGGTCGGCGCCACCGCAGGAATGGCCAGCGGAGCTGTGTCTCGGATGACTGGCGTCTCGATCGCCGTATTGGAGAGAGGCGGTGGGGTCGGTGCGACAGGCGGGGCTGGTGCCGCTGGCGGGGCTGGGTGATCGGATCCGGTTGGCAGCTTGAGCTCCCACCCCGGCAAGATCAGATTCGCGTCGTCGAACGTTCGACCATCGCCCATCCCCCGGTCGCGGTTCTCCTCGAAGATTTCCGGCCAGGCCACAGCGTCACCGAGTCGTTGTTCGGCGATATCAAAGAGCGTGTCGCCTTCGACCACGACGTGCGTCACCGAAGCGTCGGCCGCAAGCGATTCGGCCGGTTCGACCGCGGGAATTGTGATGGGAGTTGTGAGAGGAATCGTGAGAGGAATCGTGAGAGGAATCGTGAGAGGAATCGTGAGAGGAATCGCGATGGGCATCGAGGGGACGACGAAAGACGGTGGGAGCACTTCGGCGGGGATAACGAGTTACCAGCCAGCCTCGATGTATGCCGCGTTGGTGAAGCGACTCCCACCGGGCATCACTGAGCCGAGGTTCGCATCGAGGATGGAGTCAGCGATGTCGGCGGTCGACATGGTGACGTCGAGAGA
>CALAHA010000257.1 GCA_937891565.1 uncultured Ilumatobacter sp.
TCGCACACACAACGTTCGCTCCGCGTTCGGTCAACCATTCGATGGTCGGTAGCGCTGCTCGGATCCGGAAATCGTCGGTGATGACCACCGTTCCGTCGTCGACAAAGACGAGCGGAACGTTAAAGTCGGTCCGGACGAAGATGCGCTTACCCGACAAGCCACCGAGGCGGAGTTCGAGGTCTTCGAGGCGTGGGATGTCACTCATGATGATGCAAGCGTTTCAGTTAGAGTCCGACCCCAACTGAAACGGGAGCGTTCTCAGCGCTTGGCCGTTTTGGCAACTTTGGAGCCCGTAAACATGGCCATGTCGACGAGGCGGTTCGAGTAGCCCCATTCGTTGTCGTACCATCCGTTGACCTTGACCATCTTGCCCAGCACCTGCGTCATACCAGCGTCGAAAGTACAGCTCGACGGATCCGTCACGATGTCGCTCGACACGATCGGGTCCTCGGTGTAGCTGAGCACGTCCTTGAGGGCACCCGACTTGGCGGCCTTCTTGAAGGCAGCGTTGATCTCTTGGACCGTTGCCTTCTTCTTGAGGTTGGCGGTGAAGTCAGTGAGTGAGCCGGTCGGCAGGGGCACACGGAGTGAGCCACCATCGAGCTTGCCCTTCATCGACTCCATGACCAGGGCGGTCGCACGTGCGGCGCCGGTCGTTGTCGGGATGATGTTGATTGCCGCGGCGCGAGCACGACGGAGGTCGCTGTGCGGGCCGTCGACCAGAGCCTGATCACCGGTGTAGGCGTGGATGGTGGTCATGAGACCCTCAACAACGCCGAAGTTGTCATCGAGCACTTTGACGAGCGGCACAATGCAGTTGGTCGTGCAGCTGGCGTTCGAGATCACCTTGTGCTGGCTGACCCGGAAATCTTTGTGGTTCACGCCGTAGACGAACGTGGCGTCGGCTTCGGTGCAGGGCGCCGAGACAATGACGAGCGGTGCGCCGGCATCGAGGTGGGCGCCAGCCGCTTCACGCGAGTTGAAGAAGCCAGTCGACTCGATCACGACGTCAACACCGAGTTCACCCCATGGCAGATCGGCCGGGTTGCGCTCGCTGAGCACCTTGAGAGTGTCCTCGCCGACCTTCAAGCCTCCCTGAACAACAGTCACCTGTTCGGGGAAGCGGCCAAGCACCGAGTCGTACTTGAGGAGGTGAGCCATTTGTTCGAGCGACCCCAGGTCATTCACCGCAACAAAGTCGATGTCGGCACCCTGCGCCTTTGCCGCGCGGAAGAAGTTACGGCCGATACGTCCGAAGCCATTGATGCCGACGCGAACTGTCATGTGATGAATCCCTTGATCGTGGTGAAAGGTGAAGGCCCCCGAGTGGAGCGTTCGACGCACCGAGTGCGCATAGACGACTGTAGCTGGCGCGGGCGTGGCCGTTCCGGGTTCGGTGTCGTTGTTCGAAAACGAGCGATTCAGCGCGCCAGATCGCGATGTGCTGCGCGCACCGCAACCCCGTCCGACCGGAGTCGGCCGGCGAGTTCTTCTGCGACCGCGACCGAGCGGTGTCGCCCGCCGGTACAGCCGATCGCGACAGTGAGGTAGCTGCGGCCTTCAGACTCGTATTGCGGCAGCAGGCTCGAGAGCAGATCGTGGATGCGATCAACGAAGTCGCTACCGGAGGAAGTCTCAAGCACGTAGTCGCTCACAGCCGGATCATGCCCAGTGAGCGGTCGCAGCCCTTCGTCCCAGTGAGGGTTTGGGAGGAAGCGCACGTCAAGCACCATGTCAGCGTCGAGCGGCAGACCGTGCTTGAATCCAAAGCTCTCGACTGCTACCTGCAAGCGTGATTCTGTGCCATGGTCAAAGGCTTGGAGGATCCGTCCCTTGAGTTGGTGAACGTTCAAGTCGGTCGTGTCGATGATGAGGTCAGCGCTGCCACGAACCTTGTCCAACTGCTGCCGTTCCAGTTCGATTGATTCGACCAAGCCGTCAGCCTGAGCCGCCAGCGGATGCCGGCGGCGCGTCGCGTCATATCGCTTGACGAGCTGTGCGGTCGTTGTATCGAGGAAGAGAATTCGTACGTTATGTCCATCGGCGCGGAGTTCGGCGACCTTGCTCAAGACGTTCGCATGGTCGCGTCCGCCGACGAGGGCCAGCTTCGCGATCTCGCTTCCCGGCTTCGCAGCCAGTTCGACGAAGGTACTGACGAGCGCTGTCGGCAGGTTGTCGATGACAAACCAACCGAGATCCTCGAGCACATTGGCTGCCCCCGAGCGTCCTGCTCCCGACAATCCGGAGATAAGGACGATTTCGGCCATTCGGCCAATCTACAGGCCCAGACAACCAGCCGCTGATAGTGCTTCAGCAGTTCGTGAGCTCTCGGACATGCGCCATGATGTAGTCATGCATGACATCGTGATTCGCAACGGCACGATCATCGACGGGACCAACACCGAGCCGTATCTTGGTGAACTCGCGATCGACGGCGACACGATCGTCGCCGTCGGGCCGCCCGGCACGGTGGCTGCTGGCGGCCGTCGAGAAATCAATGCCGACGGGCAGATTGTCACGCCCGGCTGGGTCGACATGCACACCCATTACGACGCGCAGGCCACATGGGACCCGTACCTCACCCCTGCCGGTTGGCACGGTGTCACCACCGTCGTGATGGGCAATTGTGGCGTTGGTTTCGCACCAGCACATGCACACAGCAGGGAGTGGCTGATTCGCCTGATGGAAGGCGTCGAAGACATCCCCGGTGCTGCGCTGACCGACGGGATCTCGTGGGAGTGGGAGACATTTCCCGAATACCTCGACGCGCTCGATCGACGCGAGTTCATTGCCGACATCGGTGCACAGATGCCGCACGGCGCGCTGCGCGCCTATGTCATGGGAGACCGCTCGGCCGATGGCATTGAGGCCACGCCCGAAGAAATCGGGCAGATGGCCGCGCTCACCGAAGAGGCGTTGCGCGCCGGTGCACTCGGATTCTCCACGTCACGCACTCCGCTGCACAAGTCGGTTGACGGCGACCTTGTTCCAGGAACCTCGGCTGACTCGTCCGAACTGATCGGCATCGCCAAGGGAATGGCCGCAGCCGGTCACGGCGTCTTCGAATGCGCGCTCCACCATCCCGAGGTTCCCGAGTCGTTCGGATGGCTCCGCGAAGTTGCCGGCATCACCCAGCATCCCGTCGTCTTCAACTTCAACATCAACGACCGCCACCCGGATCTTTGGAAGGACGTCCTCGGGCTGTGCGAAAAAGCGCATGACGACGGCCTGGCCGTGCACGGTCAGGTATCTGGTCGACCCGTCGGGATCCTGCAGTGCTGGGACGGCACGCTCAACCCGTTCATCGGACGACCAAGCTTCGAAGCGCTCGCCGACCTCGATCGTGCTGCACGACTCACCGAGCTCCTCAAGCCCGAGGTGAAAGCGGCGATCCTTGCCGAGCAGCACCCCGATGCATCGGAGTTCCTGCAGTTCGTCCTCGGCAGCTGGGACAAGATGTGGGCCTTCGTTGGCGACTCCGACTACGAGCCCGACCCCGCCAACTCGCTCGCGGCACGCGCGAAGCGTGATGCGTCGTCGGCAGCATCGCTCGCCTATGACCACCTGTGCACGGACGGCGGCAACGGCCTTCTCTACTTTCCGCTCATGAATTACGGTGAAGAGACCCTCGACCCACTGCGCGAGATGCATCTTCACCCGCTCACTCGCATGGGCTTGGCTGACGGCGGAGCCCACTGCGGCGCCATCTGCGACGGTTCGATGCCGACGTTCATGCTGTCGTTCTGGGCACGCGACCGCAGCCGAGGCAAGCGCATGGAACTTCCGTATGTGGTCCACCGCCAGACGCAGCAAACCGCAGAGTTCTACGGCATGCATGACCGTGGCGTGCTTGCAGCGGGCTACCGCGCCGACGTCAACGTAATCGACTTTGAGAACCTCAACGTCGACGCGCCGCGCATGACCTGGGACCTCCCGACCGACGCTCCCCGGTTCGTCCAGCACGGCATCGGTTACAGCTACACGATCGCGCGCGGCGAGGTCACCGTCGAGAACGACAAGTTCACAGGAGCACTGCCCGGCCGCCTCGTGCGCGGCCCCCAACACATCGCGTCACCGGTCACACTGTGCCAGGCACAGTGTGACCGCTAGCTGATTTTGCGGAGGCGCAAGTACAGCAGCCGGGGGAATGCCGACGCTGCTTCGTACTGCTCGGAGATTGCAAGGAACCCAGGCGGTGGCGATGGCTCCAACATGCGCTCGATGACCAAACCATGCTCGGCGAGAGCGTTGATATAGCGGGACATCGGGCGGTGGATGAAGCGGATGAACACGTCTTTCTGGACCTGCTCGATCGTGGCGGATTCGATGAGATAAGGGCCCATCCGCCAGTACTGCTCGGGTGGGTCGACCGTATGGTCGTTAATCCATCCAGCGTCAGGTGTCTGCAAGATTGGGTGGTTGAGGAAGAAGCAGAACCGGCCACCCAGTTCGAGGACCCGGGCGACCTCAGCAATTGCGTCGTCGACGTCGTCGATGTGTTCGAACACGAGGCAGGCAACAGCGGTGTCGAACGACTCGTCGGCGAAAGGCAGCGCGGCCGCGGCGGCGCGTCCATACGCGGGCCCTCCACCTCGTTCAGATGCGACCGCAAGGCAGTTCCATGTCGGGTCGATACCAATGACCGTGATGTCATCGTCAGCGCCGTTGGATGCTGCGAGTCGACTGACCTGGCCGTCGCCACATCCGATGTCGAGCACTCGTCGAGCACCGGCTAACTCGTGCGCTGCAAGCGGCAGGATCTGCTCTTCGTACTCGGGGTCGGCACCGTCGGTAAAGCCTTCGATCCACCAGTCGGCGTGCTCTTCCCACAGTTGATTGCTCGTATCAGCCACAAACCGCAGCGTACGGTCTGTCCGCTTCCCCTCGGGTCAAAAGCGGACACATCAGTAGGTTGCATCGAATGAAGTTCTCCATCTGGCCCAGCCCATCTCGCCCCGTCCAAGAAGTGCTTGACCTCGCTCGGATGGGTGACACCGACGGCTGGTACTGCTTCTGGTATGCCGATCACTACATGGAGAACACCGGCGATGAGTCGTTCAAGGCGGGGCCGGTCCACGAGTGCTGGACAATCCTCCCGGCGATCGCTGCCGTGACCGAACGCATTCGCCTCGGCCCTCTCGTGTCACCGACGTCGGTGCACCATCCTGCGCTCCTTGCGAACCGCGCCGCGACACTCGATCAGCTCTCGAACGGCCGCTTCGTCCTCGGCCTCGGTGCCGGTTGGCAAATCAACGAGCACCGGGCATACGGCATCGAACTCGAAGCTCCGGGCAAACGCGTCAGCCGCTTCGAAGAGTCGATCCAAATCATCGAGTCGCTCCTCGCGGACGACCAAACCGAGTTCCACGGCGAGTTCTACGACTTCACAGACGCACCGTGTGATCCGAAGCCGGTGCAGTCGCCCCTCCCCATCACCGTTGGCACCGGCAGCCCACGCATGTTAAAAATCGCCGCTCGCCACGCCACTGACTGGAATACCTGGGGGGCCCCGGCCCTCGCCGCTGACCGCCACGCAGCGTTCGCCGCTGCATGCGAGTCGGTCGACGTCGATGTTGATAGCAAGCACACATCAGTCCAGGCCATGTTCTTCCTCGACGGCGACGTCGACAAGATCGCGGCGAGCCCCATGGCTGAGCGGTCGATCGTTGGCTCCAACGAGCAAATCATCGATGCGCTTGGGCAGTACGCCGCAACCGGCTTCGACGAAGTCATCGTCCCCGACTTCACGCTCGGGGCCACAGCCGAAGCCAGGACGGACGCGTACGCCCGCTTCCGCGACGACATCATCCCCAACGTCACCTGATCGCGAGATAGTTGCGAAAGGGGCCTGACCCCAAACGCAACCCCAAACGCAACTATTAGTGGAACTTGGCGTAAATGGCTTCGGCGACAGCGTCGGGGAGGAAGCTGTGTTCCTTCAAGTTGTCGAGTGAGGCCTTCTTCACCTTGGTGATGCCGCCCATCGCTTTGAGCAGCTTCTTCTTGCGAACTTCGCCCATGCCTGGAATGTCGTCGAGAACGCTGACCGTCATTGCGGTGCTCCGACGCTCACGGTGGAACGTGTTCGCGAACCGGTGCGCCTCGTCGCGAATGCGCTGCAGCATGAATAACGCTTCGCTTCCACGTCGCACCTCGACCGGCTCTGATCGGCCCGGGACGTAGATTTCTTCGAACCGTTTTGCCAAGCCCGCAACCGGGATCTCGTCTGCGAGGCCCAGTTCCTTGACCACCTCGTACGTGGCGCTGACCTGGCCCTTGCCGCCATCGACCAGCAGCAACTGCGGCGGATAGGCGAACTTGCCGGGCTTGCGAGCCCCATTCTGCGGGCCTTCGATGCCCTCGCCGTCGGGCCCGGTGCGTTCGCTCACCGGCCGATCGCGCTCGTCGATGTAGGCCTGCAAGCGCCGGCGCACCACTTCGGCCATCGCCGCGTAGTCGTCGCTCTGCCCACCGACTTCAGAGCCGACACCGTTCACCTTGAACCGGCGGTACTCGCGCTTATTTGGCAGGCCGTCCTCCATCACGACCATCGAGCCCACATAGTTCGTACCTTGGATATGCGCCATGTCGTAACACTCGATACGGAGTGGCGCCTCGGGGAGGCCGAGCGCTTCTTGCAGCTCGGTGAGCGCCCGGCTGCGCGTGTTGTGATCGCTCGCCCGTTTCATCCGATGGCGGGTGAACTCTTCCTTCGCATTTCGTTCGACCGTTTCAAGTAACGCCCGTTTGTCGCCTCGTTGCGGAACTCGGATCTGCACCTTCGAACCGCGGGCCAGCTCGAGCCACTCTTCGTACACCTCACGGTCGTCAGCCTCGTAAGGAACGAGCACTTGCTTCGGCACGCCCAGTACTGGCTCTTCCCCGTACAGGTTCTCGAGGATGCGGTTAATGAGACCACCTGGAGTCAGATCTTCGACTTTGTCGAGCACGAACCCCTTCCGCCCGACGACTCGTCCCTTACGGACGTAGAACATCTGCACCGATGCTTCGAGCTCGTCTTCGGCAATGCCGATGACATCGATGTCTTCGTCTTTCTCCGCGACCATCTGCTGCTTCGCAATGGCCTTATGCACGGCGTCAAGCCGATCGCGTAAACGCGCGGCCTGCTCGAACTCGAGCGACGTCGCTGCCAACTTCATGTCGGCTTCGAGCCGATCGACGATCTCGTCGGTATCACCGTCGAGGAACTGACAGAGCTCGGTGACGAGTTGGCGGTACGGCATTTCGTCGATCTCGCCGACGCACGGACCAGAGCACTTTTCGATATGAAACAGAAGACAGGGCCGGCCGAGCCGTTGATGCTCTTTGAACTTGCCTTCGGTGCACGTCCGAACCGGGAAGCTCCGGAGGAGCAGGTCAAGCGTGTCGCGGATCGCATACGCATGTGCGTACGGACCGAAGTATCGCGTGCCCTTGCGCTTGTGACCGCGCATCACCTGGGCTCGCGGCCACTCCTCCCCCGTCGTCACCGCCAGGAACGGGTAGCTCTTGTCGTCACGAAGCCGGACGTTAAATCGCGGGTCGTGCTGCTTGATGAGGCTGTGCTCAAGCATCAGCGCCTCGACCTCGTTGCGGACAATGGTCCACTCGACCGACTCGGCAACCTGCACCATCTGCGCCGTTCGCGCGTGCATGTGCCGCGGGCTGCCGAAGTAGTTGCTCAGCCGTTGACGCAAGTTCGACGCCTTGCCGACGTAAATGACGCGCCCGCGTTTGTCCTTGAACTGGTACGAGCCAGGTTCTTCGGGAATCGTCCCAGCGGGTGGCCGCTTGATCATCACATCCATCATGCCGGGTCAGGGTCCAGATCGGCGGATACGGTTGACGGCGATGTCCGACTATCTGCAAGCGATGTTCCGCCGCCGCCCGAACAACGGGTGGTTCAAGGCGGGAAAATACGACGCCACGACCACCGACATCATGTGTGCACTGGCGATCGTGAGCATGTTCATCTACGGGCTCGGGCGCAGCCTGTTCGCTCGACTGATCTTTTTCGGCCCATCGGTCCGCGATTTCGAATTCTGGCGAGTTGTCACATGGCCGATTGCCGAGCAGCCGACCTTCTCCGGGCTCCTCGGGGTGGTTTTCTTCTGGCTGTTCGGCCAGCAGATCGAAGCGCTCTTCGGTCGCAACAAGTTCCTCGTTTGGGTGCTCAGCGTCGCCATTATCCCGGCTGTCGTCCTCACCCTGCTCGGCGCCCTGAGCAACGAGCTCGACGCCACCAGCCCGGACTTCGGTCTCAGCCTGATGTTCCTCGGCGGCATCTGGGTGTACGCCGCCACGTACCCCGGAGTGAAGTGGTTCGAAGTCGTTCCCCTCTGGGCGCTCGCCGGGGTATTCGCGGGCTTGCGGCTCCTGCAGTACAGCGGCGACCGAGCAACCGGTGCCGTGCTGTTCCTGCTTGTCTCGATCGCTGCTGCATTGTTTGCTGGCCGTTCGCTCGGTATGGCCACCGGCTGGCCGATTCCGCACATCGACCTGTCCGGCATTGGTTCTGGCTCGCCGTCTCCGACGCGCACCACCAAGTCGCGTGGCCCAAAGCGCAAGCGTTCGAAGGGTCCGAAGTCATCGGGCGGCATGAAGGTCGTCGACGGTCCGTGGAAAAACGCCCCCGCACCAACCGCTCCTCCAATCGGGCCGTCGCCTGCCGACCAGGCCGAACTCGACGGGCTGCTCGACAAGATCGGCGAATCCGGTATGGACTCCCTGAGCGGTGCCGAGAAGAAGCGCCTCAACGACCTGAGTAAGCGACTCCGCAACCGCTGACGCACGTTGTCAGGCGGGTTTGACGATGGCCCGGTCGCGGCCTGCAGTCATCCATGCGTAGACCAGGAGGCCGCCGGCCAGAACCGCTGCGATGTTGGCCAGCAGGTGAAACCCGAACGATTGCTTGATAAATCCCGAGCTGAACGCGGCCAGCGCGCCACAGAAGCTCATTGTCAGGTCCGAGGTTCCCTGGACCTCGACCTTTGACTTGGCGGGCACCGACGTTGTCAGCAATGTCGATCCGGCGATGAGACCAATGTTCCAGCCCAAGCCTAAGAAGAAGAGGCCGACGAACATCAGCGCCGGCACGTATCCGGCAAGCACCGTTGCCATCGTCCCACTGCCGAGCACAACGGCACCAATCTGGATCGAACGGACACGACCGATGTGTTCCACGGCACGGCCGACGAACGGGGCAAGGCCGTACATGCCGAGGATGTGGACGGCGATCACGAAGGCCGACAGGTTGGCGTGGTCGTGATCTTTCATGTGCGGTGGGGTCATTGTCATCACGCCGACCATCACTGCTTGTGATATCGCCATTGCGGCGAAGCCGAGCCGGGCGCCCGATGATTGAGCAATCACACCAATTGACGCTCGCACCTGTTTGATCGGCCGTGTCCGCTCGGCGGTCGGATCGATCCCGCCCGACACGGCGAGCGGATCAGGGCGGAGCCGAGTCCACACCACCGCCGCCGCGACGAGAAACAAGAACGTGGCGAAGACAAACGGGCCAATCAACTCGTCGAGACCAATGCTGCGGGCTGCCGCCTTCTCGAACGGCGTCAGCAGCGGGCCGGAGACCGCGCCAAGCGCACCAATCCAGACGATTGCTGCAATAGCGGTCGCCTGATGCTCGGGCTCGGCAAGGTCGGCAGCCACGTAGCGGCCCTGCAGCGTCGACGCCTGCCCGGCACCGAAGAGAATCATGCCGACGACGAACAGCGGGAAGAACCGAAGTTGGCCGCCGGTTGCAGCAATCGCCCCACCTGCTGCGCCGATCAGCAGGGCGGCGGTCATTCCTGGCCGACGGCCCCTGCGCCGCATGAACGCAGCGAGCGGCACCATCGTGAGCGCCGCGCCCAAGGTGAACGAGGCGCTACCGATGCCGGCCAACCGATCGGAACCCAACATGTCGCTCGCCAACAGCGTGACGACCGCAACCATGCCCGCGACCGCCGCCTGCCCAGGCACTTGCGCCATGCGCAACGACGTCAGCGTCCTGCGCTGCAACACCGCCCGGTCCACCACATCCTGCTCAATCGTTTCCGCCACTTGCGGAGCCTTCCATACAGGCCACCGTGAGCTCCTCATCAGAAACCCACCACTCGAAGTTCACGCAACGCTGGGCTCGGGCGAACTGACCGCCTCAGGAGAGGAGTGGAACGAGGAATTGCCCGGTGAAAGATTCCTTCACCTTCGCGACGTCTTCGGGCGTGCCTTCGGCGACAACCTGACCGCCGCCATTGCCCCCGTTCGGACCGAGGTCGATGATCCAGTCAGCAGTCTTGATCACGTCAAGGTTGTGCTCGATCACAAGCACGGTGTTGCCCTGATCGACGAGGCGTTGGAGCACCGTGAGCAGGCGACCGATGTCTTCGAAGTGCAGGCCGGTGGTTGGCTCGTCGAGTAGATAGATCGTGTGACCGGTGGAACGTTTGGCCAACTCGGTGGCGAGTTTAACGCGCTGTGCTTCGCCGCCCGACAGGGTCGGTGCCGACTGGCCGAGCCGGACGTAGCCGAGCCCAACGTCCACGAGTGTTTCCATGTAGCGAGCGATGCCCGGCTGGTTGGCGAAGAAACCAACCGCTTCAGCCACGGGCATGTCGAGAATCTCGGCAATGTTCTTGCCCTTGAACTCGATATCGAGCGTGTCACGATTGAAGCGGGCACCATGGCACACCTCACACGGCACATACACGTCCGGCAAGAAGTTCATCTCGATCTTGATCGTGCCGTCGCCTGAACAGGCCTCACAGCGACCGCCCTTGACGTTGAAACTGAAGCGTCCAGGCTGATAGCCGCGGACTTTCGATTCGTTGGTCTGAGCAAACAGCTTGCGGATCTTGTCGAACACACCGGTGTAGGTGGCGGGGTTGGATCGCGGCGTACGACCAATCGGTGACTGGTCCATGTCGATCACCTTGTCGAGTTGCTCGACGCCGGTGATTTTCTTGTGCTTGCCCGATGGCATCTTCGACTTGTAGATCTTCTGCATCAGCACGGGGAGGAGAATGTCGCGGACCAGCGATGACTTGCCTGAGCCCGAGACACCGGTGACTGCGACGAAGTTTCCGAGCGGGATCTTGACGTCGATGTTTGCGAGGTTGTGCTCACGTGCACCAAAGATTTCGACTTCGGCTGAGCCCCGCGGCCGGCGAACCTCAGGGACTGGAATCTTCTTTTTACCGGTCAGGTATTGACCCGTGAGCGAGTTCTTCGCCTTGCCGATGCCCTTGACCGGACCAGAGTAAACAACCTCGCCGCCGTGCTCGCCAGCACCTGGGCCGATGTCGATGATCCAGTCGGCTTCGTTAATCGTGTCTTGGTCGTGCTCGACAACGATCACGGTGTTGCCGAGATCCCGCAGTCGAAGCAACGTCTCGATGAGTCGACGGTTGTCGCGCTGATGCAAACCGATCGACGGCTCATCGAGGACGTACAGCGTGCCGACGAGGCCGGAGCCAATCTGGGACGCAAGCCGAATGCGCTGCGCCTCGCCGCCCGCCAGCGTGCCAGCAGCGCGCGACAGCGTGAGGTAGTCGAGTCCAACGTCGAGCAGGAAGCCGAGGCGTTCGTTGATCTGCTTCATGACTCGCTCGGCGATCATGGTGTCGCGATCGCTCAACACAAGTGCACCGAGAAACTTCGCCGAGTCTTCGATCGACATGTCGCTGACTTCGGAGATGTTCTTGTCATTGATCGTTACGGCCAGCGATGCCGGTTTGAGGCGAGCGCCACCGCACTGTGAGCAGGCAACGAGGCGCATGTAGCCCTCGTACTGGTCGCGCGCCCACTCGCTGTCGCTGCCTTCATGGCGTCGACGAATCCAGGGGATGACGCCCTCGTACTCGGTTGAGTACGACCGAGACCGACCGTAGCGGTTCTTGTAATTGACGGTCATCTTGCCCTTGACGCCGTGCAGAATCAACTTCTGCTGCTTGGCGGTGAGTGTGTGCCAGGGGGCGTCGAGGTCAATCTCGTTGACGTTGGCAACCGACTCGAGCATCCGCGTGAAATATTGGGTGTGTGCGCTACGCCAGGGCGCAATAGCACCCTCGGAGAGTGCTGCGTCGACGTCGGGGATGACCAATTCGGGGTCGACCTCGTAGGTGGTGCCCAAGCCGTCGCACGTGACGCAGGCGCCATACGGCGAGTTGAACGAAAAGTTACGATCGGCAGGCTCGTCGTACGACGTGCCACACACGTCGCACGCCAAGTGCTGGCTGAACGTGATCATCTCGGGATCAGCATCGCGATGGATGATCTCGATTTCGGCGACGCCATCGGCAAGGTTGAGCGCCTGCTCGAGTGAGTCAGTCAGGCGACGGTCGATGCCTTCCTTCAAAACAAGACGGTCAACGACAATCTCGATCTTGTGGTTCTCGTACTTGGCGAGGCGCTCGTCACGCTTCAGGAACTCGTCAATGTCGACGGTCTCACCATCGATGCGGGCACGCACGTATCCCTGCCCGGAGAGCTCTTCGAGGAGCGTGTCGTACTCACCCTTGCGGCCGCGAACGACCGGCGCCAGCACTTGGAAACGCATGCCTTCGTCCATTGCCATGATGCGGTCGACGATCTGCTGTGGCGTCTGGCGCTGTAGCCGGGTGCCGTCATTTGGGCAGTGCTGGACGCCAATGCGGGCATAGAGCAGCCGGAGGGCGTTATAGACCTCGGTGATCGTGCCGACGGTGGAACGCGGGTTACGTGAGCCCGACTTCTGATCGATCGAAATAGCCGGCGACAACCCTTCGATCATGTCGACGTCAGGCGGATCCATCTGGCCCAGGAACTGCCGGGCGTACGCGCTCAGCGACTCGACGTAGCGGCGCTGCCCCTCGGCGTAGATCGTATCGAACGCAAGTGATGACTTGCCCGATCCAGAAATGCCGGTGAACACCACGAGTTTGTTGCGCGGCATCTCGACGTTGACGTTTTTAAGATTGTGCTCGCGCGCTCCACGAACGATGATCTTCGGTTCGTCACTCGACGACTGGCGGCGACGGGGGGCGGCGGCCTGGGCTGCGGTCGACTTTTTCGCAGCTGACTTCTTGGCGGGGGCGGACGTACTTTCAGCCATGAGTGCACAACGCTATCGCCCAAAACCTCGGTCGAACAAGTGTTCAGTACCACACGCGACGGTCGCTACGGGGCGGGCACCGACATCGAGGACATGCTGGAGCGTCCTAGGCGGCAAGCGAGTTCCGAGGAAGGCTCCACCGACACACGTGGTCGTCTCAATCAGCTTGGCTCGAGACTTTGGATTGCCCACATTGTTTGAACGTCGAGCGAGCGAGATGGAACGCTCGGCGCCGGCCACGACGCTGGCGCTCACAGAGTTGCGAAAGGGGCCTGACCCCATGCGTACTGATCCGGCGTACTTATCCGGCGTCGGTGAGTTCTCGACTGAGCTCGCGGATCTCGTCGCGAAGTTTCGCGGCGTACTCGAACTTCAGTTCAGCCGAGGCTTCTTGCATTTCGGCCTCGAGCGTTTGGATGAGTCGCTGGAGCTCTTGCTGCGGCAGGTTCTTGAGTTCCTGCTGCACCTTGTCGCGTTCGCGTTGGCGACGTTTATCCATGCCCGGCACCGGAGTCCGCGAGTCGGGGCGCAACATCGACAGAATGTCGCCCACGGCCTTGCGGATCGTCTTTGGATCGATGCCGTGTTCTTCGTTGTAGGCCAACTGCATTTTGCGGCGACGCTGTGTTTCGTCGATCGCCTTCGTCATCGAGTTGGTCACGCGGTCGGCATACATGACGACCTCGCCCGACACGTTTCGTGCAGCACGACCCATCATCTGAATCAGCGCCGTTTCGGACCGCAGGAAGCCTTCTTTGTCGGCGTCAAGGATGCAGATCAGCGACACCTCGGGAAGGTCCAGGCCCTCACGCAGCAGGTTGATCCCGATCAACACGTCGAACTCGCCGAGGCGCAGGGCACGGATGATCTCGATCCGTTGGATCGTGTCGATGTTGCTGTGGAGATACCTGACCTTCATGCCCTGCTCGAGCAGGTAGTCAGTGAGATCCTCGGCCATCTTCTTCGTGAGTGTCGTGACCAAAACGCGCTCGTCGTTCGCGACGCGGCCCTCGACCATTTCCATCAGATCATCGATCTGGCCCTTGGTCGGCTTGATGATCACTTCCGGGTCGACGAGGCCAGTCGGACGGATGATCTGTTCGACGACCTTGGTCGACACGCGTAACTCATAGGGGCTCGGTGTCGCCGAGAGGAAGATGCACTGGTTGACGCGTCCGAGGACCTCTTCGAAGGTGAGCGGTCGGTTGTCGCGCGCCGACGGCAGACGGAAGCCGTGCTCGACCAGCATGTCTTTTCGACTGCGGTCACCCGCAAACTGGCCATGCAGCTGCGGCACTGCAACGTGGCTCTCGTCGACCACAAGGAGGTAGTCGTCCGGGAAGTAGTCGAGCAGGGTGAACGGCGGTTCGCCGTACTCACGGCCGTCGATGTGCATCGAGTAGTTCTCGATGCCGTTGCAGTAACCGAGCTCGCTCATCATCTCGAGGTCGTACGACGTGCGCATCCGGAGGCGCTGAGCTTCGAGGAGCTTGTCTTGCTCTTCAAACTCTTTGAGCCGAACCTGCAGTTCATGTTCGATTTGGCCCATCGCTCGGGTCATCCGCTCGTTGCCGGTGACGTAGTGAGTTGCGGGGAACACATGGGCGCGTTCGAGTTCGCGGAGGTTCTCACCGGTGAGCGGATCGATCATCGTGATGCGGTCGACAGTGTCGCCGAACATCTCGATGCGCAGCACGTTCTCTTCGTAAGCCGGATGCACTTCGATCGTGTCGCCGCGCACGCGGAAATTTCCGCGCCCCAACGTCATGTCGTTGCGGTCGTATTGCATGTCGACGAGACGGCGCAGGATATTGCGCATGTCGTAGTCGACGCCAACGCTCAGGTCGAGCAGATTGCCTTTGTACTCCTCGGGGTTACCCATGCCGTAGATGCAAGACACCGACGCGACGACGATGACGTCTTTGCGAGTGAGAAGTGCAGCCGTCGTGGAGTGGCGCAGACGCTCGATGTCGTCGTTGACCGAGCTGTCCTTCTCGATAAACGTGTCGCTGCTCGGGATGTACGCCTCGGGCTGGTAGTAGTCGTAGTAAGAGACGAAGTACTCGACTCGGTTGTGCGGAAAAAACTCGCGCATCTCCTGCGCCAACTGCGCAGCGAGCGATTTGTTGGGCGCCAAAATGAGCGTCGGTCGCTGTGTTTGCTCGATGGTCCAGGCAATGGTCGCCGACTTGCCGGAACCGGTAATGCCAAGCAGCGTCTGGAATCGCTCCCCCGCTTCGATGCCTTCGGACAGCGCCTTGATTGCTTCGGGCTGCGCACCAGCAGGGTCCCAATCGGAAACGACCTGAAACTTGTTCTCGTTGCCGGTGTCGTAGTTGGAGAACGAACTCGAAGCGGCGATCAGCGCCTGCTCGGGTGACTGGTCAGGCACCGCAGCATCGGGGGTGATGACGGCCCCTGCCCCTGATTGCTGGCCAGTTTCCTGATCGGTGTCGGTCACCAGACCAGTCTATGATAACGAACGAACGTTCGCATCTGCTTCGTCGGTCGCGTCGGTCGCCAACTTCACCCGCAGTGTGGCAATTGCGTAGCCGTCCATTTCAATCACGGTGAACTCGCCAACTGCGGTGTGCAGGCTGTCGCCAGCCGACGGGATCTCATCAAGAGCGCCAATCACGTAGCCAGCAACGGTGTGCCAGTCACCTTCGGGCAGCGCAACACCTGTGCACTCTTCGAACTGGTCAGGCCGCAGCGTGCCGTTGATCCCGAAGCTGCCGTCAGCGTGCTGTACGCAATCACCGAGGCGGTCGTCGGACTCGTCGTCGAAATCACCGATCAGTTCTTCGAACACGTCTTCGAGGGTGACCAAACCAACAACGGTGCCGTGCTCGTCGACAGCCACAGAGATGTGTTTGCGCTCGCTGCGCATCTCGACGAGCAGATCTTCGAGTCGGTGATGATCAGGGGTCACCATCAGGGGTCGCACGAGGGAACGAGCGAGCCTGGTCTCCCATTCGGCGCCATCCAGGCGGAGCAGGTCTTTCGCGTGGATGAAGCCGAGGCAGTGGTCGAGATTGTCTTCGTGGATGACAATGCGGGTCCGACCCGTACGGTGCGCCTCGGCCGCTACTTCCGCAGCTGTGGCGTCGCCAGGCATCGAGATGATGTCACGCCGGACCGTCATCGCGTCGGAGGCAGTAAGGCCTGACAGCTCGAGCGAGCGGGTCAGCAGCTGATGATCTTCGGCATCGATATCGCCGTGACCAGCCGACTCGTCGAGCAGGAGGATGAGGTCAGCTGGAGAATGCGCCATGGCACGTTCGTCCTGTGGCTCCACGCCAACCAGACGGACCACGATGTTGGCGAGCGAGTTGAGGAACCAGATGATTGGCT
>CALAHA010000258.1 GCA_937891565.1 uncultured Ilumatobacter sp.
CATATCACACAGACCACACATATCATGCGACTCAAAACCGCAATAGCAATCGCGAGTGTCTCTCTGACGATGCTCCTTTCAGGCTGCGTTCAGGAACCGCCGCAAAGCACAGGGCCGGATCAAGATGAGGTTGGCTCGGCGGACACCAACCGGATCGACATCCCGGCGACCGTTCGCAGCAACCTCGGCATCACCTTCGTCAGTGTGGAACGTCGTCGCGTCGACAGCACGATTCGTGTGCCCGGAGCGTTCGAGCTCCAGCCTCGCGCCCGCAGTGAATACCGTATGACGCTCTCGGGCGAAGTCCGTCTCGAAGTCGACCAGTACCAGCAGATCGAGCCGGGCGATGTGCTCTACCGTTTTCGCTCGCCGCAGTGGCCGGAGCTGCAGCACGAGATCATCATGGGCGAGCAAGAGATTGAAACCGCGCTCGCGGAAATTGATGTTGTTCGAGCTCGGATCAGTGAGTCAGAGCGCCGGCTCGCCCTTGCTCGTGATCGATTGTCTTCGCTCTCCGACGCGGAGATCCGTAACGCAGATCTTGAAGCACAGGCCGCAGAGATTGAGGCAAGCCTCCCGCGGATCGGCGCCGAGCTTCGACAAGCTGAGACGAAGCTGGCCAATGCGCACCGTACTCGTGAACATGCGCTGCACCGAGCGTCAGCCGCGACCGGGATCGACGAGTCTCAGCTTTCCCAAGAGATTGAGCATGACGGACAGATGCTCCCTTCCTACCGAAGGATCGATTGGATCGAAGTCCGTGCATCCGAATCCGGCGTGGTCGAAACACTTGCGTTGACCGATGGCGCATTCGCCGATTCCCCGTCGCTGGTGGTCTCAACGATCGACCCCACTCAGGTTCGATTCCGCGCGGTCGCACTCCAGTCGGATCTCGTTCGGATCGGCACCGCGGAAACCGGTCGAATCGTGCCCCCGACCACGCCCGGCATTCCGATCGGAGATGGCGTTGATTCCTCCATTATGATCGGGCTCGAAGCGCATCCCGAGCAGCGGACCGTCACGCTTCTCGCAACTCCCGCGGAGAGCAGGGCATGGATCAGACCCGGTGTATCCGCATTCCTCGAAGTTGTTGCTGAGACGACCGAACGCCCGGCGCTTGCCATCCCTCGTTCCGCGATCGTCAAGGACGGCATCACGCACGTCTTCTTCCGCCGTGACCCGAAAGACCCCAACAAAGCGATTCGAGTCGAGGCTGACATGGGCGTCGATGACGGACGCTGGGTCGCGATCAATAGTGGCCTCTCACTCCAAGACGAAGTCGTCCTCGATGGTGCATTCGAGCTCAAGCTGGCAACCCAGCAAAGCGGCGTTACGCAAAAGGGCGGCCACTTCCATGCCGACGGCACCTTCCATGAAGAAACCGATTGATAGGAACGAGAGATCATGATGAAACGACTTATTCAGTTCTCGCTCGATCATGCAGCGCTGGTGCTCGTGCTCGCCGGCGTCCTGCTCGCGGTCGCGGCCTTCCGCCTGCCCCAGACGCCGGTCGACGTGTTCCCCGAGCTTAATGCGCCGACGGTCGTCATCATGACCGAGTCACCCGGTCTCGCGGCCGACGAGGTTGAGCAGTATGTCAGCTTTCCCATCGAGACCTCGGTCAACGGCATCCCAGGCATCCGCCGTGTGCGCACGAGTAGTGCTATTGGGCTGTCCATCGCCTACGTCGAGTTCGACTGGGGTGTAGACATCTACCGAGCCAGACAGCTTGTTTCCGAAAGGCTCGACACGGTTCGTGAGGAGTTGCCGGCCGACGCCCACGCCGAGATGACACCGATATCGAGCATCACGGGAGAGATCATGCTGCTTGCGGTCTCCGCGTCCGGCGGATCCGTCTCGCCATTGGAACTACGGGCCTACGCCGAATACGACTTGCGGAACAAGCTGCTCACGATCCCAGGCGTGGCTCAGGTTTCCGTGATCGGCGGAGAGCTCCCCGAGTATCAGGTGCTCGTGCAACAAGAGAACCTGAGACTGTACGACCTCAACATCGGCGATGTCATCGCCGCGGCAGGTGAGTCGCACAGCACACTGAGCGCCGGGTATCTGCCCGATGTGGGCAGCCTCGAACTACCCATCCGCCAGAGCGGCCGCGTGCGATCGGTCGCCGACATCGACGGGACAGTGATCAAGTATCACGGGGGTGCTCCAGTCACGATCGGTCAGGTCGCCGATGTCCGACTCGGCCCGGCACTCAAACGCGGCACCGGTGCTGAAGGCGGCCGTCCCGCGGTGGTCATGACCGTGCAGAAGGCGCCGGGAACGAACACGCTCATCATCACAGATGAAATCGATGCCATGCTCGATGTGCTCGAAGCGTCGCTCCCAGAAGGCGTGGAGATTAACCGGCAGATCTTTCGTCAAGCGGACTTCATCAACCTGTCCGTGACCAATGTTGTTCATGCGCTCCGAGACGCGGCGATCATCGTGTCGATCATCCTAATCCTTTTCTTGCTCAACATCCGCGCGACGATCATCACGCTCACAGCTCTGCCGCTCTCGCTGGCGGTCGGCCTGCTCGCCCTCGATTGGATGGGCGAGACCATCAATGTCATGACCCTTGGCGGGCTTGCGATCGCCGTGGGTAGCCTCGTGGATGATGCGATTATCGATGTCGAAAACGTGTTGCGCCGAATGAAGCAGAACGCGGCCAAGCCCGAGGGGGAGCGGCAGCCCAAGCTGAAGGTTGTCTTCGACGCGAGCAATGAGATCCGCCCTGCGATGGTGTTCGCGACCATCATTATCGCTCTGGTCTTCCTGCCGCTGATGTTTCTCGAGGGGATCGAGGGCCGGTTTTTCCGCCCACTTGGCATCGCGTTTGTCGTGTCGATCGTTGCATCGCTTTTCGTCGCGCTTACCGTGACGCCGGCGATGTGTCGTTACCTGCTACACGATCATCCAAACAAGCGGGAGTCGTCGGACGGCTTCCTCGTTCGGTTCCTCAAGCGTTTGTACGAGCCAAGCGTACGACTGGCAGTTCGTCTTCGGGTGTGGGTTCTTTCACTGGCAGGCGTCGCGACGGCACTCGCTATCGCGCTCGCCTCCACGTTCGGGACCTCATTCCTGCCTGAATTCCAGGAGGGCACCTTCACGGTCTTCCTCAGCGCACCGCCCGGAACCTCGCTCGTCGCGAGCGACCGCATGGCTTCCTCAGTTGAGAAGCAACTTCTCCGAGTCGACGGCGTCAGGAGTGTTACGCGGCGCACTGGACGTGCCGAACGCGACGAGCACGCCGAGCCAGTCAGCAACTCTGAGATCGAGATCACGGTCCTTCCTGGTCATGACAACATCGCCGTCCGCGAGCAGATCTCGGAGATCCTCGATCGCGTGCCCGGCATCACCACAAGCATCGGCCAACCGATTGAGCATCGCCTAAGCCACATCCTCTCGGGCACGCCCGCGGCCATCGCGATCAGCGTCTACGGTGACGATCTCGATGTGCTCCGGATAATCGCCAAGGAGATCGAGACGACGCTCAAACCGCTATCTGATGCCCGCGATGTTGCGGCCAATCGCGAGGTCATGATCCAGTCGTTGCCCGTCGAGTACCAACCCACCGAGCTCGCGGCCTACGGGCTTACGCCCCGCTCCGCTGCGGAGCAGGTTCGTAACGCGATCTTCGGCGTCAAAGTCGCGGAGGTGAACGAGGGCGTCCGGCGCTACTCGCTTGTGGTGAGACTCGAAGACCAGTCGCGGGGCACTGTCCGCGATCTCAAGAACCTCGTGCTACAAGGCAAGGGCGGCGCTCTGGTACGCCTCGGCGAGGTTGCGGTGATCGGTCCGGAGATGGCGTCCAATCTAATCGTTCGCGAGAATGCCCAGCGGAAAGCGGTGGTGTCGTTGAACGTCGCCAAAGGATCGAACCTCGGGCACCTCATCGCGCAAGTACGCGATCGTGTCGATCCGATCGTGCAGAAACATGGCTATAGCGTGAAGTACGGCGGGCAGTTCGAGGCTCAGCAGTCCGCCAGCCGGACCATCACGCTCTTCAGCGGGCTTGTTGTGCTGATCATGGTCGTACTACTTCATCTCGCGATCGGTTCGCTGCGGGTGTCGCTGCTCGTACTGGTCAACCTCCCGCTCGCCCTCATTGGGGGCATTCTGGCGATCTTTCTCTCAGAGTCGCCCAACCCGATTGCCAACGCCGCGGCCTTGTTCGGCATTGGAAGTTACACCGCCCCGGTCATCTCGATCGCGAGCCTTGTTGGGTTCATCACGCTGTTCGGGATTGCCGTTCGCAACGGCATCCTGCTGGTCAATCACTACAAGCACCTGATGACGGAGGAAGGAGTACCCATGCACGAGGCCATCGTGCAAGGGTCGATGGAACGGCTCGTACCGATTCTCATGACCGCGCTCACCGCGGCCTTGGCCCTCATCCCGATCATTCTCAAGGGTGATAAGCCGGGCAATGAGATCCTGGCTCCGCTGTCGGTGGTTATCCTCGGCGGTCTACTCACTTCAACATTTCTAAACCTCATCGTTGTACCGGCGGGCTACGCCGTCATCCACCGTCTCAAGACTCCGACCCGTGCCGGGCGCG
>CALAHA010000259.1 GCA_937891565.1 uncultured Ilumatobacter sp.
AGTTAGCCACGCCAGACATGTAGCCGCCGCCGGTAGCGGTGGCAGTCACATTGTTCATCGAGAACGATTCGTCGGTGTCAAACGTGGCCACACCAGTGCTGTACGACCGCGGGGTGACGCCGATAACGCCGGTGACGACGGGATTGGCTAACTCGAAGAAATCTACGAGGCCCGTGGTGTTGGCGATGGTGAGGTGACGGATCTCAGCCTGGATATTGGAGGCTGAAACTGTCGCAGCCGAACCATCCAGGCTGTTGCTGCCGCATTCGCAAGTGATGGTCGTGACTCCTTGCCCGGAGCCTTCAACATCCACATAGCTTTTCAACACGACCGGACCGACTTCTTCGTAGGTGCCGGGGGCAATCTTGATCACATACGGGTTGTCCTCTGTCGCGGCAAGCAACATCCCGCCGTCAATTTCGCGTCTTTCATCCTCATCATCACCGGGGATAGCGGCCAACGCTGCTGACAATGTTGTGTAGTCACCGCCCGATTCAGCGACCCACAAGACTCGGGCAGGAGCAACTCCCGCTGGGCCTTGCTCACCCGGGACACCCTGGGCGCCGTTCGAGCCGGCTGGGCCTTGCTCGCCTGTCGAGATTGACGCGGGTGCAACGCCAGAAGTTTCGAGTTGTTCGACGCGTTTGGCGAGGTCGATGAGCCCGGAGCTGGTGGTGTAGCCGACAACATCGACAATCAAGTCCGTCGATGCACCAGCGGTCGGGGAGCCGTAGTAAATGTCGATTTGGCCGGCCTTGTCAACGGTGGTGGGTAGGGCAATAAGAATGCCGTTGGCCAACACCGTGCCTTGATCGAAGTTCAATCCTCCTGTCGCAGGGACACCGGTTGCTGTGCCGGGACGGATTGCCAAAAATCCTGGTTCAGACGGCGTGACAACAGTGACGTTCAAGAACACGCCGGTCGCGCCAGCGGGCACGACCTGCTTGACAACTGTTGTTGAGGTCGAATCAATGTAAGTGTCGATTGGTCCAGTGACCGTGAACTTGCGTGGCTTGTTGACAGCGATCTGGCCGGTGAGGCCAATGTCGTAGCGGGTGTCAGCAACACGGGTTGGTTCGATCGTGACGACCGTCGATTCTGAAGCACCCGGCAAAGCAAGTGTTTGTGCCGGAACAGCAACCGAGCCAACCACAACAGCAGAAGCTGCGAGACAGACCACGGCGGCCGCGCCGATAAGGCGACGGAGAGTAAACGAAAACATGATGAGACCCCCAGGGAGATTGTGCGGCACGATCGCCAACACATTTCGACCGTAACATATAGAGACATTTGACTGTCAAAATATCCTGGGATGTCGCTACCCCAGCCCCATCGGGATGCTCACCGCAAGCCACGCCAGACCATCACGGGCACAACAACGGTGTCCGCAAAAACCAGGACGCGTCGACAGCGCCTTCCAGACAGCTTCAGCAATACGCTGGCCAGCATGAGCTCGCGATCGGTCGCAATCGTCGGTGCCGGCATTGCCGGGCTCGCCGCCGCCGAACAATTGACTCGCGACGGCGACATCGCGGTCACACTCTTCGAGCGCTCCGACCGTGTCGGCGGCAAGCTCGTCGCGTCCCCGTTTGCCGGTCTGGCACATGTCGATGAGAGCGCCGACGCATTCTTGGCCCGCGTTCCCGACGCAACAAATCTCGCAGCGACTGTCGGCCTCAGCGAATCACTCGTCCACCCCGAAGCCGTGGGCGCTGCAGTCTGGCACAACCAGCTGCATCCCATCCCCGACGGGCTTCTCCTCGGCGTGCCCGGAAAGCTGGGCCCGCTCGCGCGGACCGGGCTGATCAGCTGGAAAGGCAAACTTCGCGCCGCCCTCGAGCCAATACTGCCGCGACAATCACTCGCCCATGACTCCGTTGGGCAATACGTTCGCGGGCGGTTCGGGACAGAGGTGCACGAGCGTCTCGTCGACGCTCTCGTCGGCAGCATCTACGCCACCGACACCGACCAGTTCAGCCTCGCCGAAGTACCGCAACTCCATGCCATCGCCTCCGACCATCGGTCGGCCTTGCTCGCAGCACGTCGCACACGCTCAGCTGGAACCGCCTCCGCTTCGGCCAGCCCAATCTTTGCGAGCCCGACATCCGGGGTCGGCGCCCTAGCAACAGCAACAGCCGACCACGCCGTTACCGCTGGGCTCGAACTCCGCCTCGGCAGCCCGGTCGGCACGATCAGCGAGGCAGGCTCCGGCAACGGCTGGGAGCTCGACGGGCAACGATTCGACGCGGTCATCGTGGCAACCCCTGCTGGCGCAGCAGCATCGACACTCAGCGCCGCCGCCCCGGCAGCGGCGCAAGGCCTGGCCGGCGCCGAGACCGCCGATGTTGTCCTTGTCACACTCCACATCGCCGCCGATGAATGGCCCGACCGGCTCGCCGGGCGGAGCGGCTACTTGATCCCAAAGCCGGTGCAACGCTCGATCACGGCCGTCTCGTTCGGTACCCAAAAATGGGCACACTGGGCCCCACCCGGTGGTGGCCAGATCCTTCGAGTGTCGCTCGGCCGCGACGGCAAGCCGGTGCTGCATTTGAGCGACGAAGACATCATCGCCCGAGTCCTCGACGACCTCCATTTGCATCTCGGCGTGCGGTTCACCCCACGCGAAGTCAGGGTTTCACGCTGGCCCGGCGCCTTTGCTCAGTACCGGCCCCACCACCGACGTTGGGTCGACGACATCGAAGCCACACTTCCTGCAGGGATCTTCCTCGCCGGCGCCAGCTACCGAGGCATCGGTGTTCCGGCCTGTATTCGGGATGGGCAAACAATTGCGAAGGCGAGTGCAGAATTCGTTCGTTCTCTGACATGATTTATCGAGATGTCAGCCCCTGAGCCGCAGTTCGACGCCGCGGTAGCGCCGCGTGTCGAGCCAGCCATGGCGCACCATTTCTGAAGCGCATTCGCCTCAACACGCTCCACAATTGGCCCGGGCGCTGGCCCGGAACGGCAATGCCAGGCCGAAACGGCATCGTCGTCGTCACTGGACATCGAACGAGTCACGGCGCTGTATTCCAGACTGACGACACCGAGCGATTTGTTTCTTGCGTCCCCACGGTGTTGAGTTGTCGCCGTGTCGAGCCCTGATGTTTCTGGTGTTGCCCAGTCGGACGACAGCGCGCCGCGCAACCGCCACCGCAACCGTCACGTTCGGCTCGCCCGACCGGCGCTGGCGCTCGGCGCCGGAGCACTCACCGCGTTTTCGCTTCCACCCTGGGGTTTCTGGCCGCTGGCGATCGTCGGGGTCATGCTCTTCGATGTCAGCCTCGGAGCAACGCCGACTCGGCGCGAACGACTCCGGCTCGGCGCGCTTTTTGGCGCCGGCTGGATGTACCTCGGCATGGGGTGGATGGTCCAGCTCACGCTCCCCGGCTATATCGCAGCCTGCCTGATCTTCGCCTCGCTGCACGGCGTCGCAGCGATGGCCGCACCCACGGGCCCGTGGCGGGTCATTGCGCGACCGGCCGCACACACCCTGGTCGAGGCACTGCGTTTCTCATTTCCGTTCGGCGGCGTTCCATTGGCAACGCTCGGTATCTCCCAGGTCGCCGGACCGCTCTCTGGCATTGCACGTGTCGGAGGAGTCATCGTCATCACCTGGGTCGTGTTCCAGATCGGTTTCGCCCTTGCCGACCGGCGGACGGCACTTTGGAACCTGCCCGCCGCCCTTGCCAAACGAGACTGGTCCGTGCTGCCAAACGCGCTCGGCCGTGCCGGTGTGGTGTTGGTGATCGTGCTGTCGCTGGTTGCACCATCAGGCCGCTCAACAGGGGACACACTCGATGTGGCCGCGGTACAGGGCGGCGGCGAGCAGGGAACATCAGCGCTTGAAGTCCCGTCGTCACTGGTCACCCAGCGACACCTCGACGCGACCGCCACGATCCCCACCGGTACCGACCTCGACCTCGTCCTCTGGCCGGAGAACACCATCGACATCAACGATCAGCGGGCAACCGAGATCTTCGAAGACTTCTCAAATTCAGACATCCGTGGCCAGATCGCCGCTGAAGCCTCCCGGCTTGGCTCCCCAATCGCTGTCGGCATCACCGAAGATGCCCCCGCCGCGAACGGTCAACGCCGCTACACAAATGCACACATCATGGTCTTGGCTGACGGCGCGCTCGGCACCCGCTACGACAAGGTTCGGCGCGTACCGTTCGGCGAATATGTTCCGCTGCGCGGCGCGCTCGAAAAGGTCACGAGTGCGGTCGATGTCGTCGGCGAAGCCGTCACCGGAACCGAACGCGCCTACCTTGACCTGCCCGCCACGGCCGAACATGGCAGCGTGCGAATGGCCACCGTCATTTCGTGGGAGGTGTTCTTCGGCGGGCGGGCACGCGAAGGGGTGACCGACGGGGCCACCGTCATCCTCAACCCGACCAACGGCGCGAGTTACACCGGCACCATCGTGCAGACTCAGCAGGTCGCCTCCAGCCGCCTCCGCGCGATCGAAACCGGTCGCTGGGTCGTCCAGGCCGCACCAACTGGTTTCACCGCAATCATCAACGCCAACGGCGATGTACTGCAGCGCACATCGGTCAGCGAGCAGCGCGTCATCTACGCCACCGTCGATCTCCGCACCGGCAACACCTGGTACGTCAGCGTCGGCGACGGCCCGTTCATCTGGCTGCTCGGGCTCGTCTTCGCCGCATCGGTGCTCTTGAGCCGCGAATCGCTGCGATCCGCTGCCGGTCGGCCAGGTTCTCCATGATGGAGAGATGATCGATCGCCCAGCCACGCCACGTATCACCCCCGTCGACCTCAGCGCACCAGACGTCGACCCCGAGCTCACCGCCATCCTCGAAGGCGCGCTGACCCACGACGGCAGCCCGCTGAACATCTTCGGCGCTCTTGGCCGACACCCGAAACTGCTGAAGCGGTTCAACCTCCTCGGTGGGTTCTTGCTGAATAAGGGCCTACTGCCACCCCGGGAACGCGAGATCGTCATCTTGCGGATTGGCTGGAAGGCCCAGGCCGTGTACGAGTTCGGTCAGCACACCGTCATTGGCAAGCAAGTCGGCCTGACCGACGCCGAGATCACCGCCATCACCCAGGACCCCGGCGAGCATGCATGGTCGAGCCACGACCGGGCGCTGCTGACAATGGCCGACGAGTTGGCCGAGGACGACTGCGTTTCCGACGCAACATGGGAGTTGCTGTCCACCCGGTGGTCCGAGCCAGAACTCGTGGAATTACTCGTTGTCGCAGGTTTCTACCGACTCGTATCGGGTTTCTTGAACAGCGCCGGCGTGCAACTCGACGACGGTGTTCCAGGCTTCCCGAGCTGACTTCGACCAACACGGCCGCTTGGCGTGCGGTGTTGTGACCAGCACGGCGTCCTGATCGAATAGAAGATATGACGGAATATGCCCCGCCTCTGACCGACATTCGCTTCGTGCTCGAAGACGTCTGCGACCTACCCGGGTTGCTGCAACAAGACGACTTCAACCACGTCGAAGTCGACATGGTTTTCGCCGTGCTCGACGAGGTCGGTCGCTTCGCCGCTGATGTCATTGCACCAACCAACGTCGACGGCGACCAGATCGGCGCGCAGTGGCACGCTGGCAGCGACGAGTCCGACGGCTGGGCGCATGTGACCACGCCAGACTCCTTCCGAAGCGCCTACTCGAAGCTCGTCGACTCCGGCTTCAACGCCATCCCGTTCGAGCCCGACTACGGCGGCGGCGGCTTCCCCTGGCTCGTTGCACTCGCAGTGCAAGAGATGTTCACTTCGGGCAACATGGCCTTTGCGCTCTGCAACCTGCTGACACAGGGTTCAATCGACGCACTCCAACATCACGGATCGTCTGAGCTGAAGTCGACCTATCTGCCCAAGATGCTGACTGGCGAATGGTCAGGCACGATGAACCTGTCGGAGCCGCAGGCGGGATCAGACGTCGGTGCCGTTGCGACCAAGGCCGTGCCGACCAATCGCGGTGACGGTTCGTATGCGATCACCGGGACTAAAATCTGGATCACGCACGGCGAGCAAGATCTCACCAACAACATCATCCACCTCGTGCTCGCACGTACCCCCGATGCCAAGCCAGGCACCAGGGGCATCTCGATGTTCCTCGTGCCCAAGTACCTACCCAACGACGATGGCTCCCTCGGCGAACGCAACGACGTCGAAGTGGTGTCGATTGAGCACAAGCTCGGTATCCACGGCTCGCCCACCTGCGTGCTGAGCTTCGGCGAGAAGCACAACGTCGACAACAACGGCGCCATCGGCTGGCTCGTCGGCGATGAGTTCACCGGCATGGCCAACATGTTCACGATGATGAACAACGCCCGCCTGTCGGTCGGACTCCAGGGCCTGTCAATGGCCGAGATGGCATACCAGCACAGCCTCGCCTACGCCCACCAACGCCTGCAAGGCACCGCTCCCGGCGCCGAGCGTGGCGTGCAAAGCGCGATCGTCGAGCATCCCGATGTCCGTCGCATGTTGATGACCCAGCGCTCTTGGATCGATGCGATGCGATACCTGATGTACTTCAACGGCGCCATGCTCGATCGCTCGCGGTCTTCCGACGCTGAGGTCGCCGAATGGTCGACTCGCCTCGCTGCGCTGCTGATTCCCATGTCAAAGTCGATCGGTGCCGACGTCGGCAACGAGCTGACGTCGATGGCCCTGCAGATCTTCGGCGGCATGGGCTACGTCGAAGAGACCGGGGCGTCGCAGTACATGCGTGACATCCGCATTGCCGCGATCTATGAGGGCACTAACGGCATTCAGGGGCAAGACCTCGTGATGCGCAAGCTCGGCGGCGACGCCGGTTCGACCGTCAACACATTCCTCGACGGCTTCGATGACACGATTGCGCGCCTTGCCGCTGACTCATCAACTGCCACGTTTGCCGCACAACTCACGTCCAGCTTCGGTGACGCCCGCCGTGCCAGCGACTGGCTGAATAACGCCGACTCGACCATCGACAAGCTCGGAGGAGCAACGCCGTACACACGCCTCCTCGGTACTGCGCTGGCCGGCGCGCTCTGCGGCAAGGCGCTGCTTGCGGCCAAGGCTCACCTTGATGCCGGCGAACTCGGCGGCGCCGACCGTGCCTTCTACGAGGGCAAGATCGTCAACGCCCGATTCTTCGGTGAGCAGATCCTGCCGGCAACATCGGGCCTCGCCGTCACCGTGATGGCTGGCTCGGCCGACCTCTTCGCCGTCGACCTCTAGAGCAGTAGTCCCTGGACGGGGATCCGTCTCAAATTTCGAGCATCAGGGTGACCGGGCCGTCGTTGGTCAGGTCGACTTCCATGTCAGTTCTGAAGACTCCTGTTTCGACGGTGGCGCCAGCTTCGCGGAGCCGAGCGACGACACGGTCGACTAACGGTTCAGCATGTTCTGGTCGTGCTGCGCCGATCCAACTCGGTCGCCGGCCCTTGCGGGCATCGCCGTACAGCGTGAACTGACTGACCACGAGCACCTCAGCCAGGTGGCCATCGGATGCAACGTCGGACAGCGATCGGTTCATCACGCCGTCAGCGTCGTCGAGGATGCGCAGACCCCAGAGTTTCGCGGCGAGACGGTCGGCGTGGTCAAGCGTGTCGTCGTGGGTGGCACCAATCAGGACGCATAAACCAGGCCCGATCGCCCCTGCCACCTCAAACAGATCGTCAGCTAACGTTCGGCTCCGCACCTCGGCCCGACGAACACGTTGCACCAGTCCTCGCATCGCCACAGCCTGGCATCGCCGCAATAGATTCATGCAGGTGAAAGATGATCTCGAGCTCACGCTGTCTGGCGAGAACGGCACCGCCACCGTGACCATCGATGCCACGAATGGCGGGCGGATCGTGCAGATCGACCTCGATGGCATCCAACTGTTGATCCCGTCGCCCACGGTCGAACGTCGCGACTCGACGTCGTTCACGTGGGGCTGCTATCCCATGGCACCGTGGGCTGGGCGAGTCAGAGACGGCCGCTTCTCGTTTTTCGATGTCGATCACGAACTGCGGCTGAACCAAGACGACAGCGGCGATGGCACCCCTGGTTGCCAGCACGCAATGCACGGCACGGTCATGTCACGGGCCTGGACCGTTGCCGAACAGACCGCAACCTCGGTCGAGCTGAGTGCACCGCTCGATCAGGCCGATACGGGCTGGGGGCTCGGTGGCATCGCACACCAGCGGTTCGAGGTACTCGACGGCCAAATTCGGTGCGAACTTTCGGTCAGTGTCGGCCCCGACGCACCCCCGATACCGGCCGAGGTCGGCTGGCACCCGTGGTGGAACAAGCCCGACCGCCTGACGTTCCATCCTGATGCGATGTACAAACGCGATGTGGTCGGCCTCCCGACAGGGCAGCTCATTGCACCGTCGCAAGGCCCCTGGGACGACTGCTTCGTCAACACGGCCCCGGTCATGCTGCACTACGACCGGCCGACGCACCCTGACATCACGCTCAGTTCAGACTGCGATCACTGGGTTGTGTACGACAAGCCTGGCCACGCAACATGTGTCGAGGCCCAATCCGGCCCGCCTGACGCGTTCAACGTGCGGCCTCGGCTCGTCACTGGCGGCCATCCTCTACGACGCAGCATGACCATCAGCTGGTGATTCGCCGCATCACACGACGACGCTTGTCACTTCGGGTCACTCCGTTACCGGACGGTAACAACGCGCCGATATCGTCCGTCGGATGTCATCGGGGGAAAACCACCGGCTCCTGGATCCCAGTGAGCCCCTGAAGCTCGCGTACCTCACATACCGAGGTAAGCCGCATGTCGGTGGGCAGGGCGTCTACACACGCCACCTCACGAGGGCACTCGCCGATCTCGGCCACACGGTTGAAGTGCTCGGCGGCCAGCCCTACCCG
>CALAHA010000260.1 GCA_937891565.1 uncultured Ilumatobacter sp.
ATCGATCTCGACGCAAAGGTCGAAGGCGGTCTCATGAAGGGCCTGAAGCGCAGTGTGCTTGGTGGCGAGTCCCTCTTTATCACCACAGCCACTGCTGGCCCGAGCGGCGGCTGGATCGACGTGGCGGCGTCACTTCCCGGCGATGTCGCCGTGGTCGACCTCGTCGAGGGCTCACCGATGTTGATTCAGAAGGGCTCGTTCCTGTGCGCAGAGCAGGGCGTTGACATCGACACCAAGTTCGGCGGGCTGAAGTCGATGGTCGGAGGCGAAGGAGCATTCCTCCTGCGGGCGAGTGGTCAGGGCAAGCTCGTGCTGTCGACGTACGGTGCGCTCGATCGCTTCACCCTCGAGGCGGGTCAGACCGTGATCGTCGACACCAACCACATGGTTGCGTTCGCGGAAAGCGTCACGATGGAGTTGAAGAAGGCCAGCGAGTCGAAGATGAAGTCGCTCAAGAGCGGCGAAGGTCTCGTGTTCAACTTCACAGGCCCCGGGGAGCTGATGATGCAGTCGCGAAACCCGGATGACTTGATCCGTTACCTCACGGCGAACATGCCGGGCAACCGCGCCTGAATTCGCAGGGCGTCTTGCGCCTACGATCCCAGCCATGGGAATGATCAAGACGTTCCGATCAGTCGTCCAGTTCGATTCGATCTCGCTCGACCCGGTCGAACGCCGTTTGAAGAAGGCGGCGTGCATCGAGGATTATCGCAAGATCGCCAAACGGCGCCTGCCGTTCGGGGTCTTCGATTACATCGACGGCGGGGCCGAGGACGAGCGCACGTTGGCCAGTAACTCGTCGACATTCGCTGACATCGAGTTCAAGCCTCGTGTCCTTCGGGACGTGAGTAACATCGATACGTCGACGACGATTTTCGGTCGGCCATCGTCGATGCCGCTCATCCTGGCGCCAACAGGATTTACGCGCATCGCTCACTCCCAAGGCGAACTCGCCGTCGCCCGGGCCGCAGCCGGGGCCGGTATTCCTTGGTCACTCTCGACCATGGGGACGCGCTCGATCGAAGAGGTCGCAGCTGTCAGCGACGGCGAAAAGTGGTTCCAGGTGTACACCTGGAAAGACCGGGGACTTGTTGAAGATCTCATTAGCCGGGCAAAGGAGTCTGGATTTACTGCGATTTGGTTGACCGTGGACACGGCGGTGCTTGGTCGGCGAGAACGGGACGTGCGTCGCGGTATGACGTTGCCGCCAAAAATCGGCCTCAGCACGTTGCTCGACGGAGCAATCCACCCGTCGTGGACGCTCGACTTCCTCCGCAACGAGCCGATCACGTTCGCCAACGTCATTGGTAAGAACGACGAAGATGGCAGCACCGCTGTGTCGCTTGCTGACCACGTCGCCCGACAGTTCGATCAAGCATTGTCGTGGGACGACATCGAGTGGCTGCGTTCGGTGTGGGACGGCCCGATCGTGCTGAAGGGCATCCAGACAGTCGCCGACGCGCAGCTCGCGGTCGCAGCAGGCGTCGAAGGCATCGGGCTATCGAACCACGGTGGCCGTCAACTCGATGATGCGCCGGCGCCGATCTCGCTCGTTGAGCCTGTCCGCCAAGAGATCGGTGACGCCGCGACCATCATTTGTGATGGTGGTGTGCGACGCGGGAGCGACATCGTCAAGGCCCTCGCACTCGGTGCTGACGCCGTCTCGATTGGCCGACCGTATTTCTATGCACTCGCGTCCGGCGGCCAACGCGGTGTCGAGCACATGCTTGACTTTTTGCGGTCAGGGCTGGAGCGCACAATGGCGCTCAGTGGCGTCCGTTCTCTTGCCGAAATCGATCGGGACCTCGTTTGCTGGAAGCGTGAGGTCAGCCAACCGAGGGGGCCAAAATGACGCGGGGCGTGTCTGACGTATCGGCGAGGAAGTAAATCGACGTCCCGGTTCCACGACGGCGGCGGGACGTCAGCCGACACAACCTGACTGAACCTTCATGTACGTCGGGCTTCGTTTTGACACTGCCAGAGCGCGACACTGTAGGTATGTCAGATCGCGTCTCCATCACTATCGACAACGGCATTGCCGATGTGCGTCTCACCCGTGCCGACAAGCGCAATGCGCTCGACAGCGAGATGTTTCGTGCCATCGCTGCAGCGGGCGAACGTCTCAAGACCGAACCAGGTGTTCGGTGCGTCGTGCTCTCTGGCGAGGGCAAGTCATTCTGCGCCGGTCTCGACATGGGCTCGATGCAGCAACTTGCCGGCGCACCGCCAGCTGACGGAGAAGAGCAAACCAACGCCGGCGACATCGATGACGGCCGCATTACTCACCTTGCTCAGCAGATCTGCTGGGTCTGGCAAGAGTTGCCGATGCCGGTCATTTCAGCTGTCCATGGGCATGCACTCGGCGGAGGTATCCAGTTGGCGCTCGGTACGGATATTCGGTTTGTTCATCCAGAGACCAAAATGTCGGTTCGCGAGACGTACTGGGGGATCGTGCCCGACATGACCGGCACGTTCATGCTTGGCAAACTCGTTCGACCTGACATCGCCAAGGAACTCACGTTCACGGCGCGAGTCTTCTCTGGCACCGAAGCGTACGAAATGGGCATTGTCACCCATCTGACTGAGACGCCGTATGACGACGCCATGGCGCTCGCAGCCGAGATTGCCGGGATCAGCCCGAGTGCGGTACGCGCATCCAAGGAGCTCATCAACAACATGGCAGTCGATGGAGCAGCTGAACAGTTCGCTGCAGAGCGTCGTTTGATCAAGACGCAGATCGGAACGCCGAACCAGATCGAGTCGGTAATGGCCAGCTTCGAGAATCGCTCGCCTGAGTTCGTTGACGTCTGATCAATCTCGAAACGGCGTGGCGACCGGGTTCAGGGTGGCATCTTGTCAACATCGGCGACTATTCGGTGCACGTGCGTGCTCATCCGACATCGTGGATTTCATGGACTGCAATGCATCGCTCGATCCACTGGCGCTGCTGCTGGTGACGGCGCATGTCGAGCACGGTGATGCCGGGCTCAAGGTTCGCAACATTGCCATCGAGTACACCGAACGGTCTGTTCGCTCTCAGGTCACCCGCATGATTGGTGGAACCGCCAGAGCTGTCAAGAACACGGGCCGAATTTTTCGCGAGATCCGATGACGGTGCCATTCCATATCGCGGTCATTGCCAAGGAGCCGGTTGTCGGCAAGGTGAAGACCGGCCTGGTTCCGCCGTTGAGTCAAGAGCAGGCTGCCCAGATTGCTGCGGCATGCCTGCACGACACGTTTACAGCGGTTTCTGCTGTGTGCGCAGCCCATGACGACGTCCGCGCTGTTGCACTGATCGACGGAGCTGCCGGGTTGTGGATTCCTGCCGACTACGACGTGCACCGCCAGCGCGGCAACGGCTTGGGCGAGTGTCTCTCCAACGGCTTTGCCGATCTCGGCCCCGGCCTCGTGATTGGGATGGACACTCCTTCGTCGGGCAAACACCTTGAGGCGGCGCTCGAGGCGCTCCGCGGCGGCAACGATGCATTGGGAATGACGCACGGCGGCGGGTGCTGGGGAATTGCGCTGGCATCTGTCGAGCCGGCAGCGTTCGACAACGTGCCGATGAGCACCGATCACACCGGGCAGGCCCAGCTCGATCAGCTCCAACGTCTCGGACGTCGGGTGACGTTGTTGCCAACGGTGCACGACCTCGATCACTTTGAAGACATCGCGCCGATCGTTGCCGACCTACCCGGCTCGCACCTTGCATCGGTTGCAGGGTCGCTCTTTAACCGTCGCTGGGGTTGACAGCACCAGGATCACGAACGAACGATCCGGCGGACGCGACCAATGACCCTCTACACTAATAATCCCCCCGCTTGAGCCAGCGTTGTCTCGAGCATCTCGTAGCCGAACACTCGACCTCGCGGATGTGACAATGCAGAAGCCACCTGGCCCCATTGGCCTGTACGACCCACGGCAGGAACACGATTCCTGTGGTGTGTCTTTCGTTGCCAACTTGAAAGGCGTCCGCTCGCACGAGCTTGTCGTCACCGGCCTGAAAGCACTGACCAACCTCGAACATCGAGGTGCGACCGGAGCGGAGCCAGACTCCGGCGACGGCGCAGGCATTCTTCTACAGATCCCGGATCGTTTCTTCCAGGAGGTCACCGACTTCGATCTGCCCGAGGCTGGCGCATACGCGGCTGGCGTCGCCTTCCTGCCGGCCAACGCTGATAACGCGGCCAAAGCAATAACAGCGATTGAGGCGAGCGTCGTCGCTGCCGGCCTGCAGGTGCTCGGTTGGCGTGACCTGCCGACGAGCCCAGATTGCCTTGGCAAGACCGCCCGCGCGGCGATGCCGACCTTCAAGCAGCTGTTTGTCTCGGACCCAGACGGCAGTACAGGCATCGACCTTGACCGCAAGGCATTCGTCGCCCGCAAAACATCGCGCCGCGAACTCGTCGGCGACCTCGATAGCTACTTCTCGTCGCTGTCGAGCCGCACCATTGTCTACAAGGGCATGCTCACCACTCCGCAGCTGAGTGAGTTTTTCCCCGACCTCAGCGACGCACGAGTCGAGTCGGCACTGCTGCTTGTTCACAGCCGCTTCTCGACCAACACGTTCCCGTCGTGGCCGCTCGCGCACCCGTATCGATTCGTTGCTCATAACGGTGAGATCAACACCGTGCAGGGCAACCAGAACTGGATGCAGGCGCGCGAAGCGATGCTTGAAAGCCCATTGTTGCCAGGCATTGAGCGCGCGTTCCCAATTTGCACGCCCGGATCGTCTGACACGGCTCGCTTCGACGAGGTACTCGAACTCCTGCACCTCGGGGGCTATCCGATCCACCATGCCATCTTGATGATGATCCCGGAAGCCTGGGAGAAGAACGAAACAATGTCGCAGGAGCAGCGCGACTTTTACCGATTCCACTCAGCGATGATGGAACCGTGGGACGGGCCCGCTTCGGTCACGTTCACCGATGGTGAAATGATTGGCGCCGTCCTCGACCGAAATGGTCTGCGACCAAGCCGTTACTGGGTCACCGATGACGACCTCGTCGTGATGGCGTCAGAAGTTGGCGTGATCGACATCGCTCCGGAACGGATTGTTGCCAAGGGCCGTTTGCAGCCTGGCAAAATGTTCCTGATCGACACCAAGCAAGGGCGGATCATCAGCGACGAAGAGATCAAGTCCGATCTTGCAGCCCAGCATCCCTACGGCGAGTGGCTCGCTGCTGGAATGACGAGCCTGTCGGACCTTCCCAGCCGTGAGCACGTGGTATTCAGCCACGACAGCGTTTTGCGTCGCCAGCAGATGTTTGGCTACACGCACGAAGAGCTCAAGATCCTGATCACTCCGATGGCTGCCAATGCCTACGAGGCACTTGGCTCGATGGGTACCGACACGCCGCTCGCGGTCCTATCAGAACGGCCACGGCTGTTGTTCGACTACTTCAAGCAGCTGTTTGCTCAGGTCACCAACCCGCCGCTCGACGCGATCCGCGAGGAAGTCGTCACCGCTGTGTCGTCATCAGTCGGCCCTGAAGCAAACCTGCTCGCACCAGGCCCCGACAGCTGCAAGCAGCTGTCGCTCCCGAACCCGATCATCAACAACGACGAGTTGGCGAAGATCATCCACATCAACGACGAGGGCAACCACGAGGGTTTGCAGGCCAAGGTACTGAGCGGTCTGTACCGCGTTGCCGATGGCGGACCAGGCCTCGCTGTGGCTCTCGAGCGTGTCTGTGCAGAGGCATCGGAGGCCGTTGACTCGGGCGTTCGTGTGATAGTGCTGTCGGATCGCAATGCCGACACCATTGACGCTCCGATTCCATCGCTTCTCCTGACCGCTGCGGTGCATCACCATCTGGTGCGCACCAAGCAGCGCACCATGGTCGGTCTGATCGTCGAAGCCGGCGACGCTCGCGAAGTACACCACATGGCGCTTCTCATCGGCTATGGCGCAGGCGCAATCAATCCCTATTTGGCGTTCGAATCGATCGAAGATCTGATCGCCAAAGGCATGCACGGGCTCGGTGACGTTGATCCGCATCAGGCCAT
>CALAHA010000261.1 GCA_937891565.1 uncultured Ilumatobacter sp.
AGCACGACAAGGTCAAGTCCTCTCAGCGAGCGACGCGCAAGAACAAACTTGCTGCAGGATGCCAGCTGGAGAAGGGCGACATTGTCTGGGTCAGCGCGTCCAAGGGCATTGGCATCGACATGCTTCGCGGCCTGGTTCGCTCGCACCTCCTGCACTGATTTCACGTTCCGCAGCGAGTGGCTTATTTTCCACAAGCGGGGTTACCAACGTGTAGGTCCGTAGCTTCTGCCATATGACTGCGTTCGTGTTTCCGTCAGTGTCGATCACCGGGACCGGCCTGTTCACACCACCCGAGTCGATCAGCAATGCGGAGCTGGCTGCTTCGCTGACCGCATCGGTCGAGAAGTGGAACGGTGAGCGCGCCGCTGAGATCGAGGCGGGCACTGTCGAGGCGCGCTCGGCGCCTGACGAAGCGTTCATCGTCAAAGCCTCCGGTATCGAGTCGCGGTATGTCATGGAGAAGTCCGGCGTGCTTGACCCCGACCGGATGCGGCCTCGGCTTGAGACGCGCTCCGAAGACGAGTTGGGTATTCAGGCCGAGATGGCAATGCCCGCCATTCTTGAAGCCCTTGCCCAAGCTGGTCGAAAGGGCAGTGATGTCGACGCGGTGATCGTTGGCTGCTCGAACCTGCAACGTGCCTATCCGGCGGTGGCCGTCGAGATCCAAGACGCACTCGGTGCGAGCGGTTGGGGGTACGACATGAACGTGGCGTGCTCGTCGGCAACGTTCTCGATCCAGGCAGCGGTCGATGCGTTGCGGAACGGATCGGCGAAGTGCGTGGTGGTCGTCAACCCCGAGATCACGTCTGGGCACAACAACTTCGAGCTGCGTGACTTCCATTTCATTTTTGGCGATGCCTGCACCGCACTGGTGCTTGAACGAACTGACGAATCGGTCGCCGACGGGCTCGGCGACGTTGCGCACCGTTGGGAAGTGCTCGGCACGAAGCTGGCAACGCAGTTCTCTAACAACATCCGCAACGACTTCGGTTTTCTCAACTCCTCTGAGGTCGACGAACGCGATCCGCACGAAGTGGTGTTCCGTCAGAACGGTCAGATGGTGTTCCGTGAGGTCTGCCCGATGGTTGTTCAACACATCACCACACACCTCGCTGAACTTGATCTCGACGCGTCGTCGGTCCGTCGATTTTGGTTGCACCAGGCGAACCTCAAGATGAACCAGCTGATTGCGAAGGGGGTGCTCGGCCGGGTCCCTGACGACGACGAAGCCCCCGTGATTCTCAACGAGTACGCGAACACGAGTTCGGCCGGTTCGGTCATTGCATTCCACAAGCATCGGGCTGACCTTGATGCAGGCCAACTTGGCGTGATTTGTTCTTTTGGCGCTGGCTACTCCGTCGGCAGCGTCATTGTTCGAAAATCCTGAACGATCGCGACGAGGCCTGGCTGGCATGGGCCGGCTTCACGCAAGCCTGCGGGCTGTCTCCTGCCGGTCGATTTGATGCGAATCAGGTGCTCGTGAAGGCTTGGGAGGCTCCGTTTGATTTGCCGCGAAGGGCTTCGATTGGGTCGCGCACGTCGTCGATGTAGCCCAGTGCATACGCCCCGATCCGGTAGCCCATGAGACGCAGTAAATCGTCGGGCAATTCAGCTGCGACGTCGGCGGGTACGGACAGGTATTGGTTCTCTTCTTGGCGCAACCAACCGACGTTGTAGGTCAGGTTCAATCCGACCCGGACCTCGTCAGAATCGTTTGCCCCGCCGCCGTGGTACACCTTGCCGGTGTAGAGCAGGCATGACCCCTTCGTCATCTCGGCTGGGACTGACTCTTGGTGTTTGCGGCCGAGGTCGATCGGGTCGGCTTGGCTGCCAGGGATCAGCCGCGTGGCACCGTTTTCTTCGGTGAAGTCGGTCATCGCCCAGATCGTGTTGCACTGGACGTGGTAGTCACTCGGGAACTCGAAGAAGTCGAAGGCCCATTCGTCGCGATGGATCGACTGGCTCGGCGAGCCCGGGCCAATCGCGATGGTCTGGGTCAGGTGGACTTGGAACGTCTGTGCTTTGTGGAGCAGTTTCTCGGTCACGCCGAGGATGGTCGGATGCTGAATCAGCTCGTGGCTCGATGGTGAACGAGCAATCAGTGCACCGGATCGTCGGGTGTTCTTGCCCGTGAAGCTATCGCCGCCGACCGATGTGGCATCGATGTGCGGCTGCATCTCGGCCATGACGGCATCGACCTGCTCGTGCGATGCGAGCCCGTCGATGATCAGCGCGCCGTCACGTTCGAGCACGGCATGTATCGCATCAATCGATGCCCCAGTCGCAAAGTGTGTGATCACGTTCCCCATGTCGTCCTCTGTGATTTACCTTCTGCCGCCGTCCACCAAGAACTGCTGCGCTGTGCAGGCGCCGCCGTCGTCGGCGGCAAGGAACAGCACCATTTGCGCGAATTCGGCAGCGTAGATGCGGCGCTTGATGGCCTGGTCGTGCAACGTGCCCTCTTCGCCTTCGGGGCTCCACCACTTGGTGAGCTGACGGTCGGTCGCAACCCAGCCGGGCAAGACGGTGTTGACGCGCACGTTGTCGGGCCCGAATGTCCGGGCGAGTGTCCGCGTGATGCCTTCGACGGCTGACTTCGCCACCGCGTAGCCAGGGAAGAAGTCTTCCTGCATCATGTAGCTGCTGGAGCCAATGTTGACAATCGAGCCGTTCTGCGCCTTGATCATCCCGGGAGCAACCGACTGAATGGCGAAGAAGTAGTGCCGCAGGTTGACGTTGAGGCGCTCGTCCCAGTAGTCGGGCGTCATCTCCTGCCACGTGTGGCGGTCGTCGCTCGCTGCATTGTTCACGAGCACGGTGATCCCGCCGAGCTGTTCGGACGCAGCGGCGATTGCTGCCTGCGTCGCAGAAATGTCGACCAAGTCGACCTCGAAGAACAACGGCGCATGAGCGGCGTTTACGGAGAGTCGCTCGACCAGTGCGTTGCCCTTGTCGGCTTGAATGTCGATGAAGGCGACCTTGCTCCCCTGCGCGACGAACTGCTCGACGATGCCAGCACCGATGCCGTCGGCGCCACCTGTAACGAGCACGGTGCGGTTAACGAGCGACGGGTACGAGGCGTATGTGGTGTCGGGTGCAGCGGTTGGGTCGGTCATGTCAGCAGTCTTTCGTTGTGGTGCGATAGTCGCACCCGGTTCAGCAGAAGTACAGGTGGTCGGGATTCGTGACGAGCACCTGGTGGCGGAGGTCGTCTGTGGGTAGCCATTGTTCCAGCTGCGTCTTCAGTGTGCCTGACGTCGGCGCCAGCGACTGCGCCGGGTGGGGCCAATTGCTGGCCCACAGCAGCCGATCGGTGACCCGTTCGACAAGTGCGTTGATCAGCGGGAGAACGTCGGCATGGTTGGTCCGGGCGTGGTCATCGTTGTGGATTGGTTCGGTTGACGACTCATACGGGGCTGACAACTTGACCCAGGCGTGCCCAGCTTCGACCAGCTGGAGCAGCGCGGTGAAGTTGTCGTCGTCGGTTGGAACTGGTGGCATGTACCGGCCGATGTGATCGATCACAATTGCGGTCGGCAGTGCAGCGAGTTGGTCCTGTCGGGCTGCGAGCTCGCGGCCATTGCACTGCAGTTGGATATGCCACCCGAATGGAGCGACCTTTGCTGCCACGGTCTCCAACATCTGCCACGGCACAGCGCCTCCGGGCAGCATGTGGAAGCGAGCGCCGCGCACACCGAGTTTGGTCAGGCGACGGAGCTCGTCGGTACTCACCGAGGCGTCGACGACCATCACGCCACGAGCACGCTCTCCGATTGTTGCCATCGCGTCGAGCTGGCACGAATTGTCGAGTCCGTAGGTGGTCGGCTGGACCACGACGACGCGTTCAAGACCGAGCTCGGTCTGCAGCGCGCTGTAGTCGTCAGCTGTCGCGTCTGGTGGACGCAGCACTGCGTCGGGCGCCGACGGATATTGCGCGTCGTAAAAATGCACGTGCGTGTCGCAGGCGTCTGTTGTGTTCATTTTTTGAAGTGAGCGAGCAGCCGCACGGCGGTATCGGCGTTCATCGATCGGGCCGGGACCTTGCCGGCGATCATCGAGCTGATTTGCTCGACGCTGCTCATTGCCTGAGCGTCGGCGTTCTGTGGAGTGAGGCCACCAAGGTGCGGCGTGGCAACGCAGCGCTGATGAGATGCCAGCAGAGGGGCGGGGCGCTGGTCGGCAGCACGGCCGACGTCGAGGCCCAATGCGCCGAGCTGGCCTGACTCGAGTGCAGCGAACACCGCATTGTCGTCGAGCAGTTCGCCGCGGGAGACGTTGATGAGCGTGGCGCCCGGTTTCATCTGGGCGAGGAAGTCGGCGTCGACCATGTTCTCGGTCTCTGGCGTGGCTTGCGCGAGCGGGAAGACAGCGTCGGCATCAGCGAGAAGTTGGTCGCGCTCGACGAGTTCGGCAGTACCACTGACTTCGGTGACAAACGGGTCGTGGACGAGCACGCGCATGCCGATTCCGGTGAGCAAGCCAGCGAGGTACGAGCCGATCGCGCCGTATCCCAGGATCCCCGCGGTTTGGCCCGCCAGTTGCCAGCCTGGTCGCTGGGGCGGCTGTTTCGCGTTGCGGTAGTCGATGGTCGATGCAGCGATGGTTCGGGCGCAGTCGAGCAGGAGGCCGAGTGCCAACTCGGCGGTCGACGGAACGAAGCTCTTGTCGGCGCGGGCGACCAGCACCCCCGCAGCGGAGGCTGCATCAACGTCGACCGTGCTGATGTCGACGGCACACCGCAGAAACGCGACAAGGTCGGGAAGTGCAGGAAACAATTCTGCTTCACCAGGTGTCGAGCGGTGCGCCACGATCACGTCGCAACCTGTTGCGGCCTCGATCAATTCGGATGTTGTCAGGTCACGTTCGAGCGGGTTGAGTACGACGTCGATAGGTGCGCCATCCCGTTTGGTCAGCAATCGAAGCTCCGGAAGCGCACGGCCGTAGTAGGCAGCCAGGTCTTCGGGGTTGTGGGTCACGAAGACGCGCATTGTGTCGAGCCTAGGTTCGGTGGTGTCGCCCAAGCGTGTCGCGTGCTGCGCCGGTCGTGCTGAGCGCTCCAGCAGAATCAGCCGAGGCGATTGAGGATGTTCGAGGTGATCTTTTCGATCTGTGGGTCGCGTCCGGCGAGTCCGTGCGCCCAGTCGGTTGAGCCGGATGTGATCACGGTGCCGCCACCGGGTGACGTGTAGCTGCCGAGCATCGCTTGGCCTGCCGCGATGCGTTTCACAGCGGCTTCGCTGCGATCGTCGAACACGCGTGACGCGAGGAACTCGATCTCTGAAGGTTCGTGCGGCTTCGGCGGCCGTCCAGCGGTCGTGCGCGTGAAGTGGGCTGCCGGGACCATTGCGAGAATCTCGAACGACTCAGGTGTTCCGTCCGCGCCGGTGGGCACGGGGAGCCCGTCGACGGTGGTGTACTCGCAGCCGTCGCACTCGTAGCCGACGGTGGTCGCAGCGGCGCCGAGCACGTCGCCGTAGTCGATGTCGGTGCCCTCGAACATCCAGTGATCGGGCCGGAATACGGTGTAGCCGCCGGCACCGTTCGTGACTCGTTTGCCAATGCGGTGGTACCCGCCACGCGTGAACGACACCCCGGTCATGTGGTTCTCCGGTCGACCGATCAGGTGGTCGGACCAGATGCTGGTCAACTCGGCGATGCGCTCGGTGTCGTAGACGGGATCGTTTTTGAATTGGCCCTTGTAACCGACCATAACCGAGGCTGTGCCGTCGACGGGGTCTTCCATACGGACCTGCCAGAGCGCGGTGTTGCCGGAGAAGAAGGCGACGTTGCCGCCGCGGGCGATGAAGCCTTCGACGGTGTCGCGCATTGGGCCCGACCAGTACTCGTCATGACCGACAGACAGCAGCAGGCGGTAGTTGTCGATGATGCCGGGATGCTCATCGAGGTCGGCGTTGGTGATCACGTCGATGCCATAGCCGTGCTGCTCCGCCCACGCGAGGAACGGCTGCTCCCAGTCAGGCCAGCCTGCGGAACCAGCCCATCCTGAAAGGTGGTTCATCCGGATGTAGCCGACATGGGTGTTCATGTCGCGATCCGGTGGGTGGGTCGTGGTCACGCGTCGGCCGGCCCCGGGCGGCTTGGACAGGTAGCCGCGGGCCATTGGTCGTTGCAACGATGCGTGCGTGCCGCCGTTGTAGAGGTTGCGGCCAGCGAAGTCGTTGTAGGCGTGCCAGGTGTTGGTGGCGAGCTGCAGGAGGATCGTATTTTTCGAGTCAGCGCTCGGCCGGACGACCACAAATGCGTGACTCTGGCGTGTCTTGCCGTCGACATCGATCGTCAGCAGCACCTCGTAGTAGCCCGACACCCAGTCGTGGCCCGGGGTGATCGTGGTGGCCACCGGCCAGCCACACCCGTTTGAATCGGCGTCGCGAGGTGTCGGATGATCATCAGCCTCGACCGTCTCGGCCCACACAACCGTCCGCTGCGCCCCAACGCGTGCGATCTCGACGCTGACTGGTCGGCCGCCCGCCGACGACAGGTGTAACCCGATCGACCCGCCCGGTGCAACAGATTGCGGCCAGCAGTATCCAGTGACGGTCTCAATTGCCATGCAGCGATCTTGCCAGGCACAGCAACGTCACACCGAGGTCAGACCCTGCTGTTGCACCAAAGTGTGACAGTCGGTTTACGCGGCGGCGCGGGTCTTGCGCAGGATCGGGTCGACGACACCGAGGCCCTTGTCGGCAAGCCACATCACTTTGCCGGCCATGCCAGGAGTCTGATTGTCGACCAGGTTGCCCATCACGGCAAGCGTGATCTTGGCAATCGACTCGGTGCTGACCGACAGCGCCAGACCGGGCTTCAAGATCCACGGATGGCCGATCAGGAACGAGAAGCGACGCCCGGTGCGCAGGAACGCATCGAACTGCTCGCCAACCAACTGGTCGTAACGGGCCGGAGCATTGGCCGGGTTCTCGATGTACAGATCGACCGCGAGCATGCCGCTTTCCAACCCGTAGTCGATGCCTTCGCCGTTCATTGGATTGACGAGGCCGGCGGCGTCGCCGATCGCTACCCAACCGGCACCATGGCGTTTCTGCGTCGACATCGGCAGACGCCAGGCACGAGCCCGTTCGAGGTTGGGGCCGAGGTCCCATTCGGGCATGACCTGGTTGCGGTAATTCTCGAGCATCTTGTTGAGGTTCAGCTTCTTGAACCCCTTCATGGTCGACAGCGCGCCGCAGCCGATGTTGACCGTGCCGTCGCCGGCAGGGAACATCCAGCCGTAGCCGGGAACAGCTTTACCGTCGTCGCCCTTGAGTGAGAGCAGCGCTTCGAGGTGGACATCGTCGTGTCGCGGTGTCTCGGCGTAGGTGCGAATGGCCAACCCGAAGGTCTCACCTTCGACCCGGTCGGCACCGAGCATCTTGGCGACCTTGCCGACGGCACCGGCTGCGACGATCGTGAGGCCGGCGTGGATCTTGCGTGCGCTCGGCCCTTCGCCTGCAGTCACGCCGAGCACTTTGTCGCCGTCCATGATCGGGATTGCTTCGGTCTCATAGACCATTTCAGCGCCGGCGGCTGCAGCGGCATCCATGAGCGCAGTGTCGAGCCGACGCCGTGGCCAGACTGCTCCGTGATTCGGGAATCGTTCGGTCGTCGGCCAGTCGAGTTCGCGCACTCGCTTACCGGCGATCATTCGCAGGCCCTTGATGTAGTGGGCGTCGTCGAGCGGGATTTTAAGCTCGTTGAGCGCGCCGATCGCGCGCGGGGTCAGACCATCGCCGCACACTTTGTCTCGGCCGTGTTTTGCCTTTTCGAAGACGATCACGCTGAGGCCGGCGCGCGCCGCTCGAATCGCTGCGGCAGTACCGGCTGGTCCGCCACCAATGACTGCGATGTCGTACTGCTCAGTGTTCACCCCTCCACGGTGCCGCAAATCGCGTGAAATTGCACCGTTGAGCGCCGCGATCGTCGTGTGATCCGCGGCGCATGTTTGGCAGACGTCGTTCGATATCAGCGTTTGCGCACGCTGCTGACGAGGTCGGCGATCTCGATGGAGAGGTCTGGGCCGAAGCCTTGCCGAAGGTCGAAGTCTTCGCGGTGGATCGAGCTGGCGCCCAGCTGACGGCTCGCGGCGTCCATTGCGTTGACCAACGATGTCGGACCACAGAGCCCGATGTGGGCGCCGCGCAGGCCGTTGGTTCCGAAGACCCGTTCCAACTCATCGCCGGTGAGTCGTTGGCCGTCGGACGACGCGAAGAGATGCAACACGATGCGGCCGTCTGCATCAGCGGCAAGGAGCCGATCGACAATGGGGCTGTCGACCGTTGACCGGACCGCGTAGAAGAGGTGCGGCGCTGCCACCGGCTGTTGGGCCGCGGCGTCGATGGCGGACAGGAATGGCGTGATGCCGACGCCGCCTGCGACCCAAACGGTCTGCTGTCGTGGCGACCCCATTGGCTCGAAGGTCCCGTATGGGCCTTCGACGGTGACGTCCTGGCCGACGAGGTCGACCTGGCGAAGAGCACGAGTCCAGTCGCCCAGTTCGCGGATCACGAAGCGCAGGGTCGGCGAGTCGGGTGAGGATGCAATCGTGAACGCGTGCGGCTCACGGAGCCCGGGGTGCTGGACCTTGATGAATGCGAACTGCCCTGCACCGTGTGGGAGGGCGCGCCGTTTCGGCGTGAGTTCGAGTGTGGTCACGCTGCCTACGTTCTCCATCGAGGTCACCGTGTAGCGGTGGCCCGGCATCACGACGTCGCGCACGACGATCCGCCAGAGGAATGCGCCGAGCCCAGCGAGCATGAATCCGCCGAACCAGATGCCCCACGTCGAGCCGTTCGCATACGGCTTTTCGGCAGTGAAGAAGTGCCAGGAGGCGAATGCGAACGGAATACCCAGCAACTTGTGAGTCAGGCGCCACCAGCGGTACGGGACCCAACGGATGAGGCTGAGCCCGATCAGGATGTACATCATAATCTCGCCGGTTCCCGCGAGGTCTTCGGCTTGGTCGGCAACCGACTTTGAAGCGCCCCGAATGCCATTTTCCACCTCAGGCTCGACCTGCACGTGCCAGAACATCAACACGGTGGCGATTGACCCGGCCCAGCGGTGGACTCGATACATCGAATCGAGGCCACCGAAGATCGGCTCGAGGAGGCGAATGCGTACGGCGAGCACGAAGCTCCACGCCATCAGGAGGATCGACGCAGCTCCCACGAACAGGCCGAGCTGGACGTTGCCATCCTCACCCTGAGCGTTGCTGAAAGCGAACCAGGAGACCAGGACGGATGCGACCATAGCGACGGGGCCGAGCCAGCCGAGGTGAGGGCGGGGGAGTCGGAACGAAGGAGCGTTGAGGTGCCAGTCGGATCGGCGGCCGGCGAAGCGACGGAGTACGGCGTTCATTGCCACACCATGGCGAACTCCTGCTGAAGCTCCGCTGAAAATTGGATCTTTAACGAATCTTGTGGTTTCGCGTAGCCGTGCTCTGACCTAGGGGCTCTTTGATGGTCCATGTCAACCCGACAGTAACCCCCACCCAGTAATCCCCAAACAGAAACGAGCACATCATGAACAAGCGCATTCGTACCGGACTCATCAGCACCGCACTCGTGGCAGGCAGCCTCTTCGGCGCCAGCGCAGTGAGCGCCCAGGCCGACGACACAGTCGCGCCGGACACGGTCATCGAACAGCCTGCCGATGTTGACAATGCCGACAGCGAGACCGGCGATCGAGGCCCACGCGGCGACCGCGGCGACCGTGGCGACCGTGGCGACCGGGCCCAGGCAACTGCGGACCTGCTCGGCATCGACGTCGAGGACCTGCAGGCGGCCTTCCAACAAGGCCAGACCCTCGCCCAGATCGCCGAGGCAAACGGCGTTGACGTCCAGACGATCATTGACGCCAAGGTTGCGGCCAAGACCGAGCGCATCAACGCCGCGGTTGAAGCGGGTCGACTGACCGCAGCTGAAGCCGACGAGAAGTTGGCCAACCTCGAAGCGCAGGTGACCACCCGGGTGAACGAAGGTGGCCCGGTTCGCGGCGCAGACAGCGAGCACCCGATCCGCGGTGATCGCGGTGAGCGTCCGGCCCGCGGCGAACGCGGTGAGCGTCCGGCCCGCGGTGGTGCACCAGCAGCTGACCAAGACGCCTGATCAGCCATACAGATTGTGAGAGGGGATGCGGACCCCCCGCTGCATCCCCTCTCACAACAGTGCGTCA
>CALAHA010000262.1 GCA_937891565.1 uncultured Ilumatobacter sp.
GTGGGCGCGTCGCCAAGCACTCGAAACCGCCATGCACCGGTGGGACGCTCAAACTGCGATCGGCGTCCAAGCAATGCTCGACCCCGAACTGTCGAGCGAAGGAATCCAGGAGTACTTCGAAATGGGCTTGCCCCGTGTGCTCAGCCGTGACGAAGTCGATCCCCCAGCCGTCAGCCTGCACGTCCACTGCACCGACGTCGACGGCGAATGGCTCGTGTGGGGTGAGAACGGCAAGTACCGGATGCTGCCGGTCCATGACAAGGGCGACGCTGCGATTCGTGGAACTGCAGCCAACATCTGGCTGCTCCTGATGGGCCGAATCGACCGTTCCAAACTCGACATCGTCGGTGACGCGTCCGCAGCCGACGCCTGGCTCGACCTGCCCAACTGGTGAGCAGCACCGAGGCGCGAAGTCGGTCAATCGGTTTCCTCGCGGTCGGCCTTGCAGTCGTCGGCTTCTCGATCAGTTCGGCTGCGATCAAGTGGTCTGAGTCGACCGGCTCGGTAGTGGCATTCTGGCGAATGATCGGTGCCGTCGTCGGCTGGTGGATCATCGTGCTCATTGCCCGCAAACGCACCGGGCGACCATTGCCGACGCGCGAGACGTGGAAGCTGGTCCTTCCGCCCGGCCTGTTTTTCGGACTGAACATCGCGATTTTCTTCACGGCGATTACTCGAACGAGTATTGCTCACGCCGAGTTCATCACCACACTCACCCCGCTCGTACTCCTCCCGGCCGGGGCGGCGTTCTTCGGTGAGCGTCCGAATTGGGGTGCACTCAAATTCGGGTTGATCTCGGTCGTCGGCATTGCTTTGGTCCTCACATTCGGGCCCAAGGGTGGCGAGGCGACACTCGGCGGCAACCTCCTCATGGTCCTCGTGATCGGCACCTGGACGAGCTACATGCTGACGTCGAAGCGAGCCCGCACACGCGGCGTTGATGTGCTTGATTTCATGGCCTGCATGATGCCGTTCAGCCTTATCACCGCTGGGCCAATTGCTGCGTCGATCGCCGGTACCGGCCTGTTCTCTCTGTCGGCACGCGGTTGGTTCGTCGTGGCCCTCCTCGCACTCGTGACCGGCATGCTGGGCCACGGCTGCATCATCTATGCCCAGCGCCACCTTCCGGTTGCAACGATCAGCATCATCCAGACAGGCCAACCGGCACTGTCGGTGTTTTGGGGTTTCGTCGTCCTCGGCGAGTCGGTCCGCTCACCGCAGATCGCCGGCATGGTCTTGGTCGTGGTCGGCCTCTCGATGTTCACGTGGGCGAGTCAACGACCAACGGCAGCAACCCCGACGAGCGGCGTCAGTCCGGCTGATATTGCTCAGGCCGGCTCGACGAGCTGACGGAGCGCCATGGTCATGGTTGCGCTACACGATGAAGCTGAACAGCGACGCGGCATCGTCGGTTGGGGTCCTGCACAACAGCAGCACGCGCTCCTGCCCGGCCCGTCTGCCTCTCACGTATCGCGTGTTCGAGCGCACCGCAAACGGTATGAGGCAGCCCCGATGGTCCCCACGTGGACGAACGGAAAGTGCGCAACATCGCAGAAGTTGTCGGTCATCCGTGACGCCGCCGGGCTTAAACGTCCAACCGTGACGTCGGCACCGTCAGCCATGACATACCACTGGTCGAGCAGACCTCTTTTGACAGCACCTTCGAACACGCGGCCAACGCACCCTGCTCACTCGAATCCGAGCCGGATCTGGGCTGGACGAGGCTGACCAGGCAACACGTGACAGGATGCAGCCATGCGGATATTGGTGACAAACGACGACGGAATCCATGCTCCGGGGCTCCACGCACTGGCCAACGCAATGTGTGACCTTGAGGGCGGGCACGAGATCGTGGTGGCTGCTCCGGACTCGGAGTACTCCGGCGCCAGCGCCGCGCTCGGTGCTCTTCACGAGATCACCCCGGTCATCCGGCCGGTCGACATTCCTGTTGCTGCCGCGGCCTCGTGGTCGGTCAGCGGCGCACCAGCGCTCTGCGTTATGTTTGCTCGGCTCGGCGCCTTCGGCGCTCCGTTCGACCTCGTCATTTCCGGTATCAACCCTGGCGCCAACGTCGGGCGTGCCGTGTACCACTCAGGAACGGTCGGGGCTGCGCTCACGGCACGCAATGGCAAGATTTCCGGTGTTGCATTCAGCCAGGCAGTCACGGGCTACGGCGTTGAAGGTCAGGTGTGGAACCAGTTGGTCGATCAGCTCGACTGGCAAGCCTCGGCCGAAATCGCTCGCACCTATGTACAAGGCATGGTCGACAACATGCCGACCGAGCCGGTGGTTGTCAACATTAACGTCCCTGATCGGCCTGTCTCTGAGATGCTCGGCTGGCGCCACACCGATGTCGGCAGCCTCCCACCACGAACCGTCAATGAGGCCACCCTCGAGCCCGTCGAAGGCGACGAAGGGGCATTCCGCGTCGTGATGGACTGGGGCCAAAAGGTCAACGTGCTGCCCGAAGACACCGACGGCGGCGCAATCGAGGCGGGCTACGTGTCGGTCAGCAATCTGACCCGGCTGGTCCACGAAGATCGCTCTGACATGTCAGCCGCCGAAGCCGCCCTCGACATTCTCCTCCCCCGCACCTGATCCAGGTCTCGCCCACCAGCATCCAAGACCTCCTAAAATGGAGACCGTTTTTCCGCACCAGTAACGAGAGATGGTCTCCATTTCGGGAGAAGTGAGTCGGATAAGTACCACAGTCACATTGGATCACAGTTCGACCAGATGTACCGTCGCACGACGATGAGTTCACCGATTGATGTCGTCACCGGATTTCTCCGTTCGTTTACACGCAACGATCCGGACTACATCGCCAGCTTCGTCGCCGAGGGCTTTCGAAACGTCCACGAAAGCGCTCTCGGTTCGGGCTGCGTTGGCCGCGAGGAATACCGAAGGCGCCTGCCTCACTTTCTGGCAGCTTTCTCCGACCGCGCCTACTCGATCGATGACATCGTCGAGCAGCAGCGCCCGTCGGTCACCGATGTGGTCGTGCGGTATCGCTTCGGTGCCACCTACGAGGGGACGGCGTTCGAGATCCCCGGCGTCATGTGGTTCAGCGTTCGCGACGACGTGATCACCAAGCGAGTCGACACCTGGGACTCGCTCACCTTCCTCCGCCAAACCAACCAAACCGATCTGTAACGGCCGTTACAGACGAAATGCAGGTAGAGCCGACCTGGTCAGATCTCGAAGAGTTGCGTGGTGGGATGAAACTGACTCCAGGTGAACCAGAACGCTTCGTGCGCAGCAATCTCACCGCCGGTTGCATCACCGATTGGGAAGATCGGCCCAGAGGCCGCCCAGCCGATGAGCGAAAGGTGAGGAACCGAGCAACAGCCGACGCAACAACCACGAAACTCAGATCCGAATGCTGCGGTAGGGCCCAGGACTTGGCAGCATGGAGTCATGGCAGAGAACGAACAGACCGACACAGCCGCAATCCCCTCCGACACGGAGCTTCGCGATCGCCTCACGCCCGAGCAGTACCAGGTGACCCAGCACGCCGGAACCGAGCGTCCGTTCACTGGCGAATACCACGCCACCACCGACGACGGCACGTATCACTGCATCGTGTGCGATGCCGAGCTGTTCTCGTCCGAGACGAAGTACGACGCAGGCTGCGGTTGGCCGAGCTTCTATCAGGCGCTCGACGGCAACAAGATCGAGAACCGCACAGACAATTCCCATGGCATGGCTCGAACCGAAACCGTTTGCGCCAAATGCGGCGCACACCTCGGCCACGTCTTCCCCGACGGCCCGGCACCTACCGGCGACCGATTCTGCATCAACTCGGCGTCACTCAACCTCAAGCCAGCTAACTGACAAAGCAGACTGGCCAACCGCGATGCTCCACGTTGTAGTTTCTCTGGCGTGATCACTGACTGGGGCGACGGAGAACGACAATTGACCAACACAATCAGCGTGCTGGTCGGCGAGAACAACGGGGCTTACCCCTCGGGGAACTCGCTGCTCGTTCGCGGCGCCAGTGAAACCGTGCTGATCGATCCGTCGACGACCGTGGTGGCCAGGGGCGGCGCACCTGTCGCGATCGATGCCGTCATCAACTCCCATAGCCACGAAGACCACATGTGCGGCAACGGGTTTTTTGCGGACTCGCGTCTCCACATCCATGAAGCCGACTTGGTCGGAGCGCAGAGCATCGACGGGCTCATGGAGGTCTACGGGTTGACCGGCGAAGCCCGTGACATGTTCTCGGCGCTGGTCCTCGACGAGTTCCACTACACGCCCCGGCCCGACGCTCAGGGCTTCACCGACGGCCACATGTTTGACCTCGGTGGCGGCACGAAAATCGAGGCGGTGCACCTGCCGGGCCACACACGGGGCCACAGCGGCTTCCGGATGGATGGCGTGTTCTTCCTCTCTGACATCGACCTCACCGGCTTCGGCCCGTACTACGGCGACGTGTGGAGCGACCTCGAAGACTTCGAGGCCAGCCTCGCCAAGGTGCGCGACGAGGAAGCCGACTACTACGTCACGTTCCATCACAAGGGCGTGATCGAAGGACGCGAGACGTTCGTCGAGATGGTCGACGCCTTCACCGCAGTGATCGGCCGCCGTCACGACGCGATGCTCGACTTCCTCGCCGAACCGCAAACGATCGACGACATGCGGGCGCACCGCTTTATCTATCGTCCGCATGTCGAGCACTCGTTTGCCGACTCGGTTGAAACGCGCAGCGCCGAAATGCACGTGGCCCGGATGCTTCAACGGGGCGAAGCCATAGAGGTCGAGCCCGGTCGGTACCAAACACGCTGACCCGATTTCACACGGGGATCAAAGTACGGCTGTCGCTCGCTGCTACTTGGCCAACAGGTCCCGGCAAACCTGGTCCCACAAACGGGTCGTGAGTGCCAACGATTCCACGTCGATGCGTTCGTTATGGCCGTGGAATCGGGATCCGAACTCGCTGGAGTCAAGCGACGGGCTGAGCAGTCCGGCGCCGTAAGCCACGGCACCCATCTCGCGGTAGATCCGCGAATCGGTGAATCCCACAATCATCTGCGGCGTCAGCGTGGCGGTCGGGAACGGCACATTGATCGCTCGGTGCAGCGCATCCCACAGCGGCGTGTCGGTCCGGCTCATCGATGATTCGTCGTTCATGATCGGTTCGATCTCGACATGATCAGCGAGGTCACCGAGCGCCTGACGCAGGTGCGCCGCGACCTCGTCGGCTCCGTCACCCGGCAGCGTGCGTACATCGACTTCAATGACCACGGTGTCGGGCACCACGTTCGTCTTCATCAACCCGCCATCGAGCAAATTCGGTGAGAACGTGGTGTGCGTGCAGGCATGGAGATACGCAGCGAGCTTCGGGACCGGCAGGTCGTCGAGGAAGCCGTCGATTTTCGATTCGTCGAGGAGTGCGTCAGCCCACTCTGGCGTGAGGCCGAGCGTGTCGACTCGCGTCCGCCACAGCTCAGTGAATCGGGGCTTCGATCGGTAATCGGCCAGCCGTTGGACAACCCCGGCTGCTTTGACCAAGGCATTGTCACCGCGGAACGGCGTCGAGCCGTGGCCCGGTGTACCGCGCACCGTGAGCCGGCGCCAGGCGACGCCCTTTTCAGCGACATTCACGCTGACGAACGGCGACTCGGCCGGCCCGGAATGGATGCCACCATTCTCGGTCAGCACATAGTCGGCACGCATCGAATCGGCGTGGTTGTCAGCCACCCAGCGGGCACCATGTGCGCTCCCGGCTTCCTCATCAGCCACGCCGAAGTAGATGAGGTCGCCCGACGGCTTGAAGCGACCGGCCGCAGCGTCGTCGGCTAAGTGGCGGAAGGCGACAGCCATCGACGCCGTGAGATTGAGCATGTCGACGGCACCGCGACCCCACACCTCGTCGACGCCATCGGGCGACGTGATCAACTCGCCACCGAACGGGTCGTTGTCCCAGCCATCACGATTCACCGGCACGACGTCGGTGTGACCCATCAGGCAGAGGCTGGGAGCGTTTGGGTCGGAGCCTTCGATGCGGCCGATGATCGACATCCGGTCCGCGCTCGGCCCGAACCGCTCGACGACCACGCCGGGCCCTTCGATCACACCCTGGAGGACATCGGCGTTGCGAGTCTCATGGCCCGATTCAGCAGTCCCGTCGTTGACACACTCGTTACGAATCAGCGTCTGCAACAGCGCAACGGTGTTGGCGGTCAGCGGGTCGAGTTCGCGATCATCCATTCCCCAACTCTCGCAGAGGACGACCTGGTGCCTGGCACCAGGTCGTCTGTGTCGTCTGTGTCGTCTGTGTCGTCCTATGCGCCGAGGCGTTGCAGCGCCGTGTGAATTCGCTTCACACTGACCTGGCCATGGGCGCCAACCGCTTGCGCGAACACACTGACGCGCAACTCTTCAAGTTCCCATGCCAGCGCGGCGATCGCAGGTGTCATCTCGCTCGCTGGGATTCGGTCGAGCAGCGCCGAGTACCGAGCCTCGATCGGAACGACTTCATCCATCCGACGGCGATCTCGCTCGACTGTGCCGGCGAGCCCGTCGAGTCGTGCCGAAATGGCCCGCACGTATCGTTCGATCTCGGGAAGTTGGGTAATTCCTGTGTTGAACACGAAACCGGGTCGCACAAGCCTGCCGAGGTGTTGGTTGGCGTCATCAACCGATGGTTGCAACGTTCCAGCTCGCAACGCTGCCAGTTTGGAGTGCACGTGACCGGTGGCAGCAACCGCGGCGGTGGCCTGCACGAGCGCATCGCGCGCCAACGCCGGTGAGGCCTTCTTCACGTGCTTGCGCAACGCCTCGAAGTCGGCTTCCGCCCATGGCAGCTGCCCGCCGGCCCGGAGGTGTTCGTCGAGGAGATAATCGACAGCGGCAGCGATGCAGTCGTCGGCGAGCGCAGCGATCGACATGTCAGCCGTCGCCAGCGCCAGACGCCCCGAGTTTGTTAGCAGCCGCTCGACCACGTTGCGGCTCGGCGCTGCGCTCAACAGGAGCAGTCGACGGACACCGCCGCGCATCGCGCGCTGCTGTACCGAAGCGCTCGTGACGACGCGCAACGCCACACTGTTGCCGGTGTCCAGCAAAGTCGGGTACGCCAACACGTCGAACGCAAGGTCTGACGACGCGACGACTCGTTCGAGATCGCCGAAGTCCCAGCTCGTGATGTTGCGGCGCTCCTCGATCGGCGCTGCCGCCGCTATCGACTGACGTGACGCTCCGACTTGGCGAGCTTTGATTGCAGCAAGGTCGACGCCGACATCGACGACATCGGTCAATCCGTCGACATCGGTGCTGATCACGAAGTTCATCTTCAGATAGTCATCGAGCACCGCCGGGTTGAACACCGACGGATCGATGCGCAGACCTGAGGCCCGCGTCAGACCCACCGCAACAGCGTGCAGAAACGGAATCGAGCCCACCTCGAATTGCCGTACACGTTCGATCGTTCCCTCGACCATCTCGGCCATCGGGCCGAGCTGCCGACGTACGTCCTTCTGAACTGATCGGACCAACATGGCAACGATTTCCGGGCGATGCCCGGCAATTTGCCAGGCGAAGCCTGCCGGTTCGATCTGGTTGAGGGCATTGAGCGGGATATGTACGGTGACACCGTCGAGCGGTTCGCCAGGCGCGTATCGGTATGTGAGTGGCAACTCGATGTCACCGTGCCGCCACACGTCGGGGAAGTCTTCGAGCTTGATTCCTGCCCCGTGTTCACGATCGGCGAGCAGCTCGTCGGTCAGGTCGAGCAGCCGACCATCGCGCTGCCGCTCCGCTTTCCACCAT
>CALAHA010000263.1 GCA_937891565.1 uncultured Ilumatobacter sp.
GTCACCTTCCACTCCCGCTTGTTGCGTTTTGCGCCGTGATCATCGCCTTGATGCTGATTCCTGAAACCGTCACCGCCCGGCCCCGCTTCCTGTTCACCGCTTTCCCGTTGTTCATCGCTGTTGGCGCCTGGTGGCCAGAGCCGATCGCTGATCATGATCACCACCGAGCAAGCTGGGACCGAGCCGGGTGGGACATGGTCCTGGTGGCCGGTGGGGCTGGCCTCGCCACGCTGACCGGGCTGTACGGAGTCTTTGGAGCGATTCCCTAATGGGCGCGTTGCGCTGCCTTGTCGTGGTTCCAACACACAACGAGGCCACCAACATTGAAGAGATCCTCGCACGGCTCCACGAGCAAGTGCCCGAGGCCGACGTACTCGTCATTGATGACGCATCTACCGACGCGACCCGCACGCTCGCACGCTCGGCACTGCGGCCCAACGATCGGATTGTCGAGCGCGAAACGAAGAGCGGTTTGGGGAACGCTTATCTGCACGCATTCCGCATTGGCCTCGACGAGGGCTACGACTTACTCGTTCAGATCGATGCCGACATGTCCCACGATCCGGTTGCGCTGCCGACCATGCTTGCAGTCGCGCAGCATGGCGTTGCGGTGGTGATTGGTTCGCGTTACATCCCAGGCGGTTCCGTCGTCGGCTGGCCCCGCCGCCGACTCTGGCTGTCGCGCTGGGCCAACCGGTACACCGCTATAGCGCTCGGGCTTGCCATCAACGACGCCACGGCCGGTTATCGCGTCTATCGAGCCGACGCGCTCCGGTTGCTCAACCTGGCCGGAATCCAAGCGAGTGGCTACGGGTTCCAGATCGAAATGACGTACCGGGCGGTTCGCTCCGGGATGAGCGTGGTTGAAATTCCGATCACCTTCCGCGATCGAGTAGCCGGCGAATCAAAGATGAGCCGACGAATCGTCGTCGAGGCTTTCCAGCTCGTCACCTGGTGGGGCGTCAACGATCTCGTGACGCTGCGGCGTCGACGCAGGGCCTACCGGACGCTCGACCAGGCCACGCAGCCTGACAGTCAGTGAGCGCTACTATTGGCGGCTGCATGCGCGCCCCATCCACGCTCTCGACGCCGATGGCTCGCTTCGCCGATGCGCTGCTGGCGGTCGACCTACCGGCGCTGCCCGTTGATCCCCGCCGCCAGACTGTTTCGTTCATCGACGAGCGAGTGCAAACCATGCCATCAGTCCCCCGATTCGGCGTCAAGGCCATCGGCATCGGCGTTGACATCCTTTCCAAACTCGCCGGCGTCGATCGGGTGATCAGCCTCGTTACGAAGCTGCCGATTCCGCTCCTAGCCGAATACCCCCGCCTCATCCGATCGTTGGCCTTCGCGTACATCTGGGAAACCTGGCCGGCCACGCAAACGGACGGCGCCCAATGACGGCGACCAACGAGTGGGCAGCGAACCACGAGTGTGAGGTACTGGTCATTGGCTCCGGGGCAGGTGGCGCCACGACCGCTGCGATTCTTGCCGAGGCCGGTCACGACGTCCTCATCATTGAGGAAGGGCCGTGGGTTGACCAGGGCGAAGTCGTGCCCTTCTCGCTCGAGCAGATGGATCGTCAGTACCGATCGGGAGGCGTCACGGTGGCGCTCGGCGTTCCATCGATTGCCTACACCGAGGGTCGATGCGCCGGGGGCGGCACCGAGGTCAACAGCGGGCTGTATCGCCGCCCGCCCGAGCAGGCGATTGCGCGTTGGCAGAGCGAGTACGCAATCGACGATTTCGACGCAGACGGCTTGCTATCGATCTGCGAAGAGGTCGAAGCGGAACTGACCGTGCAGACCGTGCCAGGCGAACACACCAGAGCCAGCGAGATTCTGCGCGACGGTGCAGCCGCACTGGGTTGGCAACACGACGAGAGCCCACGTTGGATGTCGTATCCAGAAGGCGGGCGCGCCGTCGACGGGAAACGTCAGAGCATGACGCGAACGTACCTGCCCAGAGCCTTTGCTGCAGGGGCCCGGATGCTCACCGAACACCGGCTCGATCGCATCGTCATGTCTGGTGGTTCAGCCACCAGCGCTGAGTTATCAACGACTGCGACAGGAATCGATCAACCAACCACGATCACGTTCAAGAGCGTCTTCGTCTGCGGCGGAGCCATCCAAACTCCAGCAATCTTGCAGCGCGCCGGCTTCCGCCATCGGGTCGGTCGCACCCTCGCTGTCCACCCCACCGTCAAGCTCGCCGCCCGATTCGACGAGACCGTCAACACCCCTGACGACGTCCCCGTGTTCCAGGTCAAAGAGTTTGCCCCCGGCATCTCGTTCGGCGGCTCTGCAAGCCATCCGGGCTTGGTTGCGCTGTCGTTGATCGACAATTGGCGTGACTTCGGCGCGACGGTGACCGCATGGCCTGAGTTGGCCATCTACTACGCAGCAATCACGAGCCAGGGCCGTGGTTGGGTGCAGGCAATCCCCGGCGTCCGAGACCCGATCGTCACGTATCGACTGACCAAACGCGATCGTGCGCTCCTGGGCCAAGGCCTGGCCCGCCTTGCGCTCCTCATGCTCGAGGCCGGCGCTGGCGAGGTGTACCCGTCGTTCAAGCAAGCACCCCTCGTCCGCAACCGAGCCGACCTCGCCAAAATGACCGCGGCGTTCGCTGCCACTCAGGCCAGCGTCATGACCGTGCATCTTTGCTCGACTGCACCAATGGGCGAGAACTACAAGCGGACCGCCACAGACAGCTTCGGCAAGGTCCACGGCGCCACCAACGTGTGGGTCAACGATGCGGCATTGCTTCCTGACGCGCCAGGCGTCAACCCGCAGGCTTCGGTGATGGCCATCGCCATCCGGAACGCGCGGCGCTTTGCCGACGAACGAGCCGGATAATCATGATGCAGACACTTCGATGAGTCAACAGCTTGCCCCTCCAGACGTCACCGTGATCACGGGTGCCGGCGGTTGGCTCGGCACAGGGCTGGTCGCTGCGTTCCTCTCTGGCGACCACGAGTACCAACGAGCGGGCCGACTCCGGCTGCTCGTCCGTGACCCTGGCGATGCAGTAGCGCTGCGTGCTGCAAGCGATCGCGTCGAGGTCTTCGTGGGCGACATCGGCCGAGCCGACACAGCACGGGATCTGTTCCGTGGTCTTCACCACACCGACGCAGTTGGTTCGGTCGACGTGATCCACACTGCCGGCATCATCCACCCGAACAAGATGGCCGACTTTGACGCTGTCAACCATCAGGGCACCGAACACATCCTTCGAGCGGCCGAAAACGCCGGCGTCCGACGCATGGTTCACGTTTCGTCGAATAGTCCGTTCGGCACCAACGCTGACGTCGCCGACACGTTCGGTCACGACGAACCGTTCCACCCGTACTTCGGCTACGGACGCTCCAAGATGGACGCCGAACTCCGCGTTCAAGATGCTGTCGATCGCGGGCTGAACGTCGTGATGGTTCGCCCACCCTGGTTCTATGGTCCGCACCAGCCGGCTCGTCAGACCACGTTCTTCACACTGGTTCGCACGGGCAGGTTCCCGGTGCTCGGTGGCGGCCATCAGCGTCGATCGATGGTCTTCATCGACAACCTCATTGAGGGCATTGTGCGGGCCGAATTGACACCGACGGCTCCGGGCCTGGCGTGGTGGATTGCTGACGAGCGTGCGTACACCGTGTCTGAAATCGTCGAGACGGTGGGTCGCGCGCTGACCGCCGAGGGCTACGACGTCAAGCCGAACCGGCTGAAGCTCCCGAACGTCGTTGGTGACATCGCCGAGCGGATCGACGGGGTCTTCCAACGGGTCGACAAATACAACCAGCAGTTCCACGTACTTGGCGAGATGAACAAGACAATCGCCGTCGACATCAGGGCGGCACAGCGTGACCTCGGCTACTCCCCCGACGTGTCGCTCTATGACGGCATGCGGCGCAGCATCCAATGGTGCCGCGAGCAGGACATCGAACTATGACCACGTATCTCGTCACCGGGGGGAGCGGCTACTTCGGTTCACTGATTACGCAGCGCCTGCATGCAGCGGGCGAAACGGTGCGCGTGCTCGACATCAACGACGCGCACGACCGGCCGACCGACGTTGAGTTCATCCAGGGCGACGTCCGTGATATCGATGTGGTGCGCGAAGCAGTCGATCGTGTCGACGTTGTCTTGAATAACGTGGCGCAGGTGCCGCTCGCTCAAGATGAGTACCTGCTTCGGTCGGTCAACGTTGACGGAAC
>CALAHA010000264.1 GCA_937891565.1 uncultured Ilumatobacter sp.
GTTCGCTCCGCCAGGCCAAAGAGTTGTCGATCAACAAGATCGGCCACGCTCAACACGACACCGACGACGAGTTCCGCCAGTTTGCATACAACCCTGATCTCGGTGCGGTCGCCCGCGATCTCGGAATGACCGACCCACGTGCGTTGCAGTCGATGTACATCTTCAAGCAGCCTCGGATTGGTGGCGAGGTCAGTGTGCATCAGGACGCCACATTCTTGTGGACCGATCCGCTCAGCGTCATCGGATTCTGGTTTGCGCTCGAAGATGCCACCATCGACAACGGCTGTCTCTGGGCCGTTCCGGGAACACATCGCGGTCCGCTCCGGCAATTGTTCAAGCGCAATCGCCTTGACGATCCAGCAGCGTCCGACGGCACCATCTTCGATGAGCTCAGCGACGAGCCGCTTCCAGCGCCCGACTCGCCCGACGCGGTAGCGCTTGAAGTCAAAGCGGGCACGATGATCGCCCTCCATGGCCTGCTCCCCCACTGGAGTAACCCGAACCGGTCCGCCCTGAGCCGCCACGCGTACAGCCTCCACTGTATTGACGGCACCGCCGACTACCCAGCCTGGAACTGGCTCCAACGCCCCGCCGACATGCCGCTCAACGCCCTCTGACCGAAGCAACCCATCACGTGGTAGCGCCAGCTGTCGATATCGACCCTTGCCGTCCTTCCGATGTGGCCATCTTGTCGAACTGGTGTCACCGAGTTTCCGGTCACACTGTGCCTGACACAGTGTGACCGGTACGTTATTGCCATGTTGTCGACTGATGTGATTCACCGGGCGCCGAAGGTCTTGTTGCACGACCACCTCGATGGGGGCCTGCGGCCAGCCACCGTGGTCGAGCTGGCCAGCGAATACGGGTACGGAGATCTACCGACGACCGACGTCGACGAGCTCGGCCTCTGGTTCAACAAGGGTGCTAAGCGCAACGATCTCGTGCTCTACCTTGAGACGTTCGCCCACACCGGAGGCGTCATGCAGCATCGCGATGCGATCGAACGTGTGGCTTACGAATGCGCTCAGGACCTGGCCGCCGACGGCGTCGTGTACGCCGAGGTCCGGTTCGCCCCAGAACTCCACCTCGAGCAGGGCCTCACGCTCGACGAGGTTGTCGAGGCAGTGCTCGACGGCTTCAGGCGGGGGTCTGACGGCACCGACCTCACCATCTACGCGTTACTCGATGCAATGCGTCAAGCTGCACGGAGCGTCGAGATCGCCGAACTCGCTGTGAAGTATCGCGACGCCGGCGTCGTCGGCTTCGACATCGCTGGCCCCGAAGCCGGTTTCCCACCCACGCGCCACCTCGATGCCTTTCAGCTGATCAACCGGGAGAATTTCCATTCGACGATCCACGCTGGCGAGGCGTTCGGACTGCCCTCGATCTGGGAGGCCGTTCAGTTTTGTGGTGCCGAGCGCCTTGGCCACGGCGTGCGGCTGATCGACGACATCACCATCGATACAAAAGGCGATGTCAAGCTCGGTCGCCTGGCCAACTTTATTCGCGACCGCCGCATCTGCCTCGAAGTCTGCCCGACATCGAATGTCAACACCGGCGTGTGCGCGTCGATTGCCGACCACCCGATCGGGCTGCTGCGACGCCTCCAGTTCCGGGTCACGATCAACACCGACAACCGGCTGATGAGCGACACGTCGATGAGCAAGGAAATGGCTGCGGTCTGCGAAGCCTTCGACTGGGGGCTTGACGACCTCCAGTGGCTCACGGTGAACGCAATGAAGTCGGCCTTTGCACCGTTTCCCGAGCGATTGAAGCTCATCAACGGTGTGATCAAACCTCGCTACTCGGTCCTCAAAGCCGAAGCCGATCTGGGGATCTGACCATGACTGTCGAAACTGTCGTCGTCGACCATCCGCTCGTTCTTGACTCGCTCGCCGTAATCCGAGATGTCAAGACGCCCAACGCTCTGTTCCGCCAGAACCTCGAACGAATTGGCACGTTACTGATCGCCGAGGCGACGCAAACGCTGCCCACCGTCAGCGGCACCGTCGAGACGCCGCTCACCACCGCAACAACCGAGCGCCTTGCTGTGCAGCCAGTCATCGTGCCAATTTTGCGCGCCGGCCTCGGCTTCCTCCGACCGGCTCAGGAATTGCTGCCCGACGCCGACATCGGGTTCATCGGTATTGCGCGCAACGAAGAGACACATCAGCCGGAGCCGTACGTCAACAAACTCCCGGACAACATCGCCAGCCGACCCGTCATTGTGGTCGATCCAATGCTCGCCACAGGCGGGTCGCTGATCCACACGCTCCAGCTCCTCATTGAACGAGGGGCATCACAGCCGCTGACAGTCATCGTCGCACTCGCTGCCCCCGAGGGCATTGCCGCCCTCGAAGCATCCGGAATCGACGTCACGCTGTTCACCGCCGTCATCGACGAGCGTCTGAACGACAGCGCCTACATCGTGCCCGGGTTGGGTGACGCCGGCGACCGCCAGTTCGGCGCACCGGCCTGACTGAATCGCGCTCGGTTGGTAGCGGTCACACTGTGCCTGACACAGTGTGACCGCTACCCAGCCAGGGCGTGCAGTAGACGGTCAAGTTCGGCGGGGTCAAGGTCGACCGCTTCGCCGTAGAGCTTGACTTTCGGCTCAGTTCCACTCGGCCTGATCTGGAGGCGGGTGCCGCCCTCCAGTACGAGGCGCACGAGGTTCGCTTCGGGGTACGACGAGACCGATTCGACAGCCACCCCACCCACCGTTGTCGGCGGGTCCGCTTCGATCCGGCGCACCCAGGCAGCACCCTCGGTCGGCGGCATCCGAACCGACAACTCTGCAGTCTCGTAACGGCCGAACTGTGCCGCAATGGCGTCCAGCCGATCTTGAATCGTCACACCATCAGCGGCGGCAACAGCAGCGATCTCGGCCATAAGAACTGCGGCACTGATGCCGTCTTTGTCGAGCGGTCGACCCACGACCAGATAGCCGAGAGCTTGCTCGTAGCCGAAGACCAATCGCTGACCCAACGCCGCACGCTCGGTAGCAATCTTGCCGATCCACTTGAACCCGGTAAACGTCTCTGCACTGTGCACGCCATGCGCCTCGGCCATTCGGGCCAGCAGCGACGACGACACCAGCGTGGTGACCACAAGGCGATCATCACCTTCGGTATGGCGCAAGATGTGGTCGGCAAACAGCCAACCAATCTCGTCACCACTGAGCTTGCGCCACGTGTGCTTGGCCCCAGAGGAATCAGAGGAATCAGAGGAATCAGCAAATGTGCCAGCTCGCGTGTCGGGGATTGCCGCGCCGAGACGGTCAGCGTCAGGGTCGTTGGCGAGTGCAATCGCGACACCGTTCAGCTCGGCGACAGCGAACAGCAAGTCCATTGCTCCGGGCTCTTCGGGGTTCGGAAACGAGACCGTCGGGAACGTGCCGTCCGGCTCTTGTTGCTCTGCGACCACGAGCGGCACATCGAATCCTGCCGCCGTGAACGCAGCGGCGATCATGTCGCCCCCGACGCCGTGCATCGCCGTGTATGCGATCGGCACACCTCGCGCCTCGGGGCGTAAGCGCACCGCTGGAATATCGGCCAGGTAGGCGTCGTCCAATGACGTGTCGAGCAAGTGGATGAGCGGGTGATCCTCCGGAGCGAGTTCGACGGCGAGCGGATCGAACCCGTCGATACGTTCGGCAATCTCGTTGTCGATCGGGTTGACGATCTGCGATCCAGTGTCGAGGAACACCTTGTAGCCGTTGTCTGCAGGTGGGTTGTGCGAAGCAGTGACGACAACACCTGCAGCAGCGCGTAATCCAGTGATCGACCAAGCAAGCACCGGCGTCGGCGTCAGGCCTGGGTGCAACATTGCCTTGATGCCCATTGCAGCAAGGACCCGCGCTGTGTCGACGGCAAAGACATCGCTCTTGCGCCGAGCGTCACGAGCGATCACGACACCACGATCGGCCGCTTCCGGAACGGAGTCGAGCAGCCATTGACCCAGGCCAGCCGCAGCCTGACGTACGACCAGCCGATTCATCCGCATCGGCCCCGCTGCTACCGCCGCTCGGAGGCCCGCAGTTCCAAACTGCAATCGACCAGCGAATCGGTCAGCGAGCTCAAGGTCGTCACCCGCCTCGGCCAACGTGATCAACTCATCAAGTTCGGTGCGGATGTCATCGTCAGGTTCAGCGCCAAGCCAGGCCCGAGCGGTTGCCAGTAGTTCGTTCTCAGCCATCAGGTAACAGGGTACGCAACTCGACCAACGGGCGAGGGCCCACGTGCGAGATCACTTCGGCAGCAGCGATTGCACCGATCGCTCCGCACTCGGCCAGCGGCTTGCCCAACGTGAGACCGTGCAGGAAGCCGGCAGCGAACAGGTCGCCAGCACCGGTGGTGTCGAGCACCCTTTCCACCGGAACGGCTGCTACTTCGATCAGTTCGTCGGCGGTCGCAATGACGCAGCCCGCAGCACCCTTGGTGATCACTGCGAGGCCGCATCGCTGGCGCACCGCAGCGATCGCTTCGTCGAGCGAATCGGTCTCGTACAGCGACAAAAGTTCGTCATCGTTGCCGAAGAGAACGTCAACACAGTCGTCGACGAGAGCCCGGAAGTCATCTCGGTGGCGGTCGACGCAGAACGAATCGCTGAGCGTCAGCGAAACCTGTCGACCATTGGCATGAGCGACGCCGGCTGCATGCCGGAAGGCTGCCTTGGCGTCATCTCGGTCGAACAGATAGCCCTCCATATAGAGGACCTGGCCGCCAGCGATCGCGTCTTCGTCGAGATCGTCGATACAGAGCGAACTAGACACACCCAGGTAGGTGTTCATCGTCCGCTCGGCGTCGGGCGTCACCACGATGATGCATCGGCCCGTCGGCGTGTCGTGGTCGATGCCGCCACCGGTGAAAGGCACACCGACAGCGCGCATGTCATGTCCAAAGACGTCGCCAAGATCGTCGTGGTTGACCTTGCCGATGTAGCAGGCGCTGCCACCGAGGCTGGCGACCCCGACCATCGTGTTGGCAGCCGAACCACCACTCATCTCGACCGCCGTGCCGAGCGCGGCATACAACTCGACAGCTCGTTCAGTCTCGATCAGGGTCATTGAACCCTTATTAAGATCGTGTGCGCTGAGGAAGTCGTCGGACGCGTGAGCAATCACGTCGACGAGCGCATTCCCGATTCCAACCACAGCGAATTTGGCCGGCATGGCGGCACCTTGGGCAGTCGTTTCAGACACGGCTGGCAACGATAGCGGCAGTACCATCGTGACCATGGCAGCCGACTCCCACACACCCCCTGACCTCAGCTCCGGCGCACCATTGGACACGGCTGGGTCGGCCTGGCTCGACACACTCGATCCGTATCGGCTCCCGACCGGTGTCGCCCCGAGTCGTTACGACATCCGGCTGCGACCAGTACTCGAGGACTCCACCTTCACTGGCACCATCACAATTCAGCTCGACGTCGCCATCGAGACCGACACGTTCGTACTGAATGCCGCCGAGCTGACCATCGGTGGGTGTTCGGTAAACGGCACTCCCGCAACGGCTGAGTTGGTCGAAGAGACCGACCGGTTGATCGTCCGCACGGCCGCACCAATTGCCACAGGTTCCGCAACGATGAATATCTCGTTCGCAGGCATTTTGAACGACAAACTGCGCGGCTTCTACCGCAGCACGTACAACGATGCCGATGGCGCTGAACAGGTCATTGCCACAACACAGATGCAGTCAACCGACTGCCGGCGGGCCTTTCCGTGTTGGGACGAGCCCGAGTTCAAGGCCGTGTTTGGGATCACGCTCGACATCGCTGATGGGCTCGATGCAATCTCCAACGGCCCCGAGATCGAACGGGTCACCACCGAAGAGAACAACGACGGTCGGCGGACTGTGATCCGCTTCGCCGACACAATGACCATGTCGACGTATCTGGTCGCATTCATCGTCGGTCAGCTCGAGATGACATCACCGACTGAGGTCAACGGTTCACCGATGCGCGTCGTGCACGTTCCAGGCAAAAGCCATCTCACCGATTTTGGCATGGACGTCGGCGTGTTCTGCTTGAAGTGGTTCGAGGAGTACTACGGGATCCCGTACCCGAGTGACAAGGTCGATCTTGCCGGCCTCCCCGACTTCGCTGCGGGCGCCATGGAGAACCTCGGCTGCATCACATTCCGTGAAAGCCTGCTCCTCGTCGACCCTGCCACCTCAACGCAAAACGAACAGCAATTGGTTGTCGATGTTGTGGCACACGAATTGGCCCACATGTGGTTCGGTGACCTCGTCACGATGCGCTGGTGGAACGGCATCTGGTTGAACGAGGCGTTCGCCACATTCATGGAAATCGCTGCGTGCGATGCCTACCGCCCCGACTGGGAACGCTGGACCAGCTTCGGTCTGGAGCGCAGCGCGGCATTCGACGTCGACGCACTCGACAGCACGCGTTCGGTCGAGTTCGAGGTCCGCTCCCCTGCCGACTGCGAAGGGATGTTTGACGTCCTCACGTACCAGAAGGGCGGCTCACTCCTGCGCATGTTGGAGCAGTACCTCGGCGAGCAGACCTTCCGCGAGGGCGTCAGCCACTACCTTCGTTTGCACTCGTACAAGAACACCGAGACGAACGATCTGTGGGACGCCATCGAGTCGACCTCCGGTGAGCCAGTCCGACGGATCATGGACTCGTGGATCTGGCAACCAGGTTTTCCACTCATTACGGCGACCCTCAGCAACGACGGCGCCAGCATCGAGCTCAGCCAGCAGCGGTTCCTCCTCAATCCGGAATCTGCCACCGATCCGACCGAACAGATGTGGGTCGTCCCAGTTCACGTCAGCAACGGCGGCACCACCACGACCGTGTTGCTCGACAGCATGCACACCACGGTGACATTGGCCGATCCGGCCGCCCCGGTGATCGTCAATGCTGGCGGCCACGGCTTTTATCGCGTCGCCTACGACACGACGCTGCGCGCCCGCCTCGCCGGCGCCCTCGGCGACATGAACACACTCGAGCGGTACAGCCTCGTCGACGACGCATCGGCTGCCACCGTGGCCGGCAGCCTGTCGGCAGTCGAGTTACTCACCTTCCTCGAAGAGTTCGGCGACGAACGCGAGCACGCCGTCTGGCAGGCCGTCGTTATCGCCCTCCGCGCGATCAGCCGGCTCATCGACGACGACGCACTGCCCGCCTTTCAGCTTCGAGTCCGAACGCTGGTCCAGCCCGCACTCGCCGAACTCGGCGAGCCGCAAGCAGACGAGAGCGATCTGGCTGCGAAGCTCCGCGGCTTGCTCTTGTCGACCGCCGGCGTGCTCGGTCGTGACGAGTTCGTCATTGGCCGCTGCCACGACCTGCTGGAGTCATCGACCGAGCCCGACAAGGCTGTCGACCCCGAACTCGTAGCTGCGGCCACATCCGTCGTCGCTGCAACCGGCACCGTTGCCGACTACGAGCGGCTGCAGCATGGCTTCCTGACAGCGTCGACACCTCAGGAGCAGCTCCGCCAGTTGTATGCACTCACCGAGTTCGATGACGAAGCGTTGATTCTGCGGACCTGCGAGTTTGCGTTGACTGACAACGTTAAAACGCAGAACGCTCCGTTTGTCCTGCGCATGGCAATGGCAAACCGTCGCCACGGCGCTGCTGCCTGGGGGTTCATCAAAGACAACTGGGAGCACGCCAACAAGGAGTTCCCGACGAACACGATCTCGCGCATGGTCGACTCCGTGAAGTTGCTGACCGCCCCGGAGTTGGTTGCCGACGTGCAGATGTTCTTCGTGGAACATCCAATCCCACAGGCGGTCAAAACGCTCGACCAGATTCTCGAACGGCAGGGCATCAATGCAGCGTTCCTCGCTCGCGATGCCGCAAGCCTTCGCGCCCATCTCACATCGTGAGCATCGGCCCGGTTCCACGGGTCCACGGTCGAGGCAACATGCTGGGTCGACGCACCTTCATAACGGGCACCGCTGCAGTCGCAGTGCTTGCAGCATGCGCTGGTGAGAGTGCCGGTGAAACGTCGCCCGTCACGGGGCCCGACGAGACAGATGCCAACACCGGCGTTGTCAGCAACAACATTGCCAACGATCCGCCTGCTGTGGGCCGGTTCACTCCTGTGGCATCGATCATCACGCGTTGGCGGCAGGACCCGTTCGCGTTCGGCAGTTATAGCTATTTACCACCCGGCGCCAGCCCGGCTGACCGAGCCGCATTGGGCGCGTCCGTCGACGGACGGCTGTTCTTCGCCGGTGAGGCCACTTCGCTCGACTACCCGGCCACCGTTCACGGAGCGCTGCTCTCCGGTCGTGCAAATGCAGCCGAAATCGACGCGATTGCGGACAATGGGGATGCAATCGTGATCATCGGGGCCGGCGCCGCTGGCCTTGGCGCAGCCCGCTCGCTCGCCGATGCTGGGTACGCCGTGACCATCGTCGAGGGTCGCGACCGGATCGGAGGTCGCGTGCACAGCGACACGAGTCTCGGGGCCTCACTAGAGATCGGAGCAGGGTGGATTCACGGCGCTGACGGCAACCCCCTGACCGAGCTTGCCGAGCAGTTCAACGTGGAACGATTTGTCACAGACGAAGACGAGAGCGTTCTCTATGGCACCGATGGCGAGGAAGTCGACGACGACCTGCTTGAGTCGATGGAGGATCTGCTCCAGCAGCTTGACTTCGATGGTGCCACGACTGTCGGCGATGTCATCGAGCGCACCATCGCTGAACTCGACGAGGACGAAGCGCGCATCGCCCGCTACGTCGCTGGTTCGGTCGCCGAGCACGAGGCTGCTGCTGACATCGGCCAGCTTTCACCCGAGTCGCTGGTTGAAGGCGAACAGTTCGGGGGCGACGAGACAGTGCTGCCCAACGGTTACATCAATCTGCTGGCGCCACTGGCCGAAGGCATCGATGTGCAATTGGAACGAATCGTCACCTCCATCAGCCACAGCGATAAGGGCGTCGAAATCGAGTTCGACGACGCCTCGGTCGTCTTGGCTGACCGAGTACTGGTCACCGTGCCGCTCGGCGTGCTCAAAGCCGGTGTGATCACGTTCGAACCCAGACTTCCAGGCGACAAACTGGCCGCTATTGGCCGGCTCGGCATGGGCGTGCTCGACCGCGTGATTCTCGAGTTCGACGAGGTCTTCTGGGACCAAGACGTCGACCTCATTGGGTACGTCGGTGACGAACCTGGTCTCTTCATCGAATGGGGCAACTGGGCCCGAGTGGTCGGCAAGCCGATCATCGTTGGCTTCAACGCCGGCTCGGTCGCCGAACGGATCGAGGCCATGCCCGACAACGAGATCATCGCCCTTGCCGTCCAGGTACTGACCAACATCTACGGCTGAATCACCATTCTTTCGTCGTAAAAAGAGTCCGAGATGTAGGCAAAACATCATCGTCTACGCTGCTCCGGTCGGTTGAGAACGGAACTGACGTCTTTGCTCCTTCGGCTACACCGGGAGCTTTCACTTCGACACTTGTGGTGATCATCGCCGTCCGATTGCGGTTAGCTCCCGGCCGAGTGAGGCCCGGCGACCAGGCTCAAGACGGTCGGCGGGGGCGGCCGACGGGTTCGGATCCAGGCGGGGCGAGGCAGTGGCCTTCGGGGCATGGGTCAGGCCACGGACCGGCGTTACCCACACACAGCACGGGGCCGTCGGAAATCTTCTCTTCAACCAGTTGACGTAGGCCGGTCACGAATGCAGCGTGCGTGCCAACGGTTCCGGCGCGCCGCATGTCGATGCCAACGCTTGCTGCCGTCTCGGCCGCCTGAAAGTCAAGGTCGAACTGCACTTCCATGTGGTCGCTGATGAAGCCAAGCGGCATCAGTGTCACATTGGTGATGCCCTGCTCGGCGAGCGAACGCAGATGGTCGTTGACGTCCGGTTCGAGCCACGGCACCTGTGGAGGGCCGCTGCGGCTTTGGAACGCAATGTCCCACTCGGCGCCGACCCGGTCGGCGACCAGGCCCGCTATCTCATCGAGCTGCGTTTGGTAATCGCACCACTGCGCCATCGACAACGGGATCGAATGTGCGGTGAAAACCAAACGCGCACCTGGCCGATGGACTTCTTCGATGCGGGCGACGACCGCATCGAAGAAACCGGGATGGTTGTAATACAGGCGCAGCTTGTGGAGGCCAGGAGCGTCGGCACCCACCGCTTCGCTCGCCTTGGCGAGGTCCTCGCGGTACTGGCGGCAGCCGCTGTAGGACGAGAACGCCGAGGTGGCCAGCACGAGCGCATTGGCCACACCGTCGTCGCGCATCTGCGCGACCGTGTCGGCCAGGTAGGGCTCCCAGTTGCGGTTGCCGAAGTAGATCGGAAGCTCAATGCCCACCGAATCGAATTCGGATCGCAGCGCGTTGATCAGCGCTTCGTTCTGATCGTTGATCGGTGAGCGTCCCCCGAACTGTTCATACTGTTTGGCGACCACGGCAAGCCGCTCGTCAGGCACGTTGCGCCCAGCGGTGACGTTGCGCAGAAACGGCATCACATCGCCGGGCCCATTCGGGCCGCCGAAACTCAAAAAACACAGTGCGTCGTACACCAATTCATTATGCACAACAATCAGGATGACAACCGGGTTGTGCTCAGGAGAATCAGGCGGTCGTAGCGGCTGATCGGGTAATCGAGTAGTCCCCCTGGGCACAGCCTCCTGTTCCGGCCTTTGGACCGGCCAAGCTTGCCCGGTGTTTGAGGGTCCCGGCCCGTTTCTGCACAGGGTCTCGGCCTACTGAGGACCCCAGGACGTCACGGCCGGTCGAACTTCATCGAGCCCGCGCCGGGCGACCAATCACTGCGAACGTGACCGCCGCAGCATGGCCAACGTTGAGCGAGTCGACGTTGGCGGAGATCGAGATCCGAACACGATGGGTCGACGCATCCATCGTCTTGGCCTCTAGACCGTGGCCCTCTGCACCAAGCACGGCGGCGACCCGATCGGGAACTTTCATATCCCAGAGGTCGACCGCGTCGACATCGGGAGTGAGGGCCCAGGTCTCAAAGCCGGCATCGCGAAGTGTGTGCAAGGCCCCCGGCCAATCCTCGGCGCCTGCCCGGGCGACCGGGACGTGCAGGATCTCACCCATGCTCACTCTGACGGTGCGCCGCTGATACGGATCGTTGCAGGTTGGACTGATGACCATGCCGTCGATGCCAAACGCGCGCGCGGCCCGCGCGATTGCGCCCACATTCTGATCGTCATTGAGCGCTTCGAGCACGACCAAACGGTGGCACCGCGTCGCCAACTCGGCAACCGAAGGCATGGGGGCTCGAAATGCCGACGCGAGACAACACCGGTCCATGTTGAAGCCCACGACCTCGGCAAGGACTGCTTGCTCGGCGACATAGACCGGCACCCCTGCCATCTCAGGCCGAGACATCGTCGGAATGAAACGCTTCAGACGTTTCGGATGCAGCAGAACCGAACGCATGCGATGCCCCGAGTCGAGCATCCGGTCAATCGGAACATATCCCTCGCCCATGAAATACTCATCGCGCTCCATTTCGGCTCGCACCGCAATGCTGTTCAGCTCGCGATAGTCGTCGAGACGCGGATCTGCTGGGTCCACGATGTACGTGACACCCTCGTTGCCTTCGATGCCTTCGATGCTCAACGCTGCAGCGGTTCGGTCCGTGGTCATCGGCTCATCAGCTCGCCGAATTCTGAGCAGTTGGGGTTCTCGCACATCGATGGCTCCCAGGGCGCCTCGGGTGGCAGCGCGCTCACCCCGCACGTCGTGCAGATCGGTGAGGTATCACCGTCGTCAGTCTCGTCCCACAGGTCACTCATGGCTTCAGTGTCGCTGCCGTTGCGGGGTTTCGGTCGTTCAGAGGAAGTCGCCATTCGGGGCGTTCTGCAACAATGTTTCAGCCCCGAACTCGACAACCACAAGACTGCTGATGTCATGCAACCGAATCGATCCACCTGCATTCTCGCGAATTGCGGCAGATTTCGGCGAACTTCCAGAAACGGGGTGGTGGAGCTAAGGGGAATCGAACCCCTGACCTCTTCATTGCGAACGAAGCGCTCTACCAACTGAGCTATAGCCCCAAATACGAAAGCGCAGTGTAGCGCTCGATTCTTTGGACCGTCAGTGCTGTTCGAGCCAGCCGTTGTTCCACTCGACACCCTCGCGTTCACGCAACTGTGCAAGCACATAGACGTAGCCGCAGAGGCTGAGAAACGACAGGCCGAACACCCAGAGCATTGCCGTCGACTGCGTCGTCGCAGCGAGGAACATCGTGCACGCAGCAGTCACGAGGAGGACAAACAGTACGTTCATCCGGCGGCGCTTCAACGTGGCAGAATGCCCGGTCCCGCGGCCCGCCTCAGGGCGTCGATGACCCCCGCTGAGGTCGCCGTGAGAGCGATAACGAGTTACTTCGCTCGCTTGGTCGTGACGCTGTGCCGGACGTTGGCGAGTTGCCGTGCTTCCGCTGCGCATCGATGCCTGACGGACCGGCGCCTGACGCGCTGCCCCTTGGCCGGGGCGGCCCCCTGCGGCTTGACGCTGCAGCGGCGAAGACGATTGCGCGAGCGGGCGGCCCATCGACCGGGCCGACGTCGAGTTGCTTTGCAGCTTGTTGAGTTGCCGACGGAAGTCGGTGACCGACGAGTTAGGTCGGTTGTCGATGCGGGATCGCAGCATCGGGGGGATGAGGACAGCAGCCCAAGCTGCTGCGACGACGAGGAGTACGAGTCTGGCCATAAGTAAGAAAGGGTGTTCAGTCGGTCAGCAACAGATCGGTTCTGCTACTCAACGGCTTATATGACGATTCTAGGACGTTTGTAACGGTACGCGCAACAATCGGCGGGTTGCGCGTCACGGGGTTGTTGCACGTCGACCCATCCGGCGAATGGGTCCAACGGCAGAACTCAGGCCGGATCAGCCGTGTTCGACCCTGCACCCTCGCGAGCGCGACGGTAGGTGCCTGATCGTCCCCCGGTCTTTTCCCAGAGCGCCAAGTCCGTAATCGTCATGGCGCGATCAGCTGACTTGCACATGTCATAGATGGTGAGCGCAGCGACACTGCACGCGTGCAGGGCCTCCATCTCGACGCCGGTCCGCTCGATGCAGTCGACGTTTGCCTCGATGGTGATGCGGTCGTCGCCGACCTCGAAGTTGACCGACACGCTGGAGATCATCAGCGGATGACACAGCGGGATCATGTCGGAGGTCCGCTTTGCCGCCTGGATGCCAGCGACACGAGCAACGGACAGGACATCACCCTTCTTCACCTCACGGTTGACGATCGCGGCAATGGTCTCCGGTTGCATCTGCACATCGCAACGGGCCACGGCGCGACGGTGCGTCGGCTCTTTCGGGGAGACATCAACCATTCGGGCGTGGCCTGCGGAGTCGAGGTGTGTGAACTGTGGATCGCTCATGCAGCCATCACCGTACCCGTCGAGGCGCCAGCCATTTCAGTCACGCGCTCAGTCACGCGCTCAGTCACGCGCTCAGTCACGCGCTCAAACACAGCATGGGGTCGGCATCGAATTGGTACGGTTCGCGTTATGACCGAGCCGGCGCCCCTTTTCTACGACGCACTCGACCACATTCGAGTCGACGGCACCGAGTTCCTTCGCCTCGTCAACGGCGCCGACCTCACCACGTCGGTCTCGGCCTGCCCAGGCTGGCGGCTCGGCGACCTCGTCCACCACGTCGGCGAAGTCTGGAACTTTTGGGCTTCCATCGTCTCTGAAGGGATCACCGACCGCAACGACGTGCGCAACGTTGCCGCACCGGCACGCCCCGAGACCGACGCTGAGTTGGTCGCATCCGCATTCGAATCGCACGTCCGCCTGTGCGAAGCCCTCCACGCCGCTGATCTCAACCAGAAGGTCTGGACGTGGACGGGTGCTCCCCAACCGACCGGATGGGTGCGCCGCCGAATGGCACAGGAAACACTGATGCACCTGTTGGACGCCGGAGTGACCCTCGGGTTCGAGATCGACTTCCCATCCGCCATCTGCGCGGACGGGATCGACGAATTCCTCATGTGGTTCGCTGCATCCGATCGCCGCGAAGGCGAGATGAAAGTCGGCGGCACCGTCCATCTGCACTGCACCGACGACGATCTTCCCGAAGGCGCCGGGGAATGGTTCATCGCCGCCATGAAGGAACCAGCAGCCACCTTCACCCGCGAGCACCGCAAAGGTGACGTCGCAATCCGCGGCCGCGCTCAGGACATCTTGATGTGGCTCTGGCGCCGCGATGACGAAGGCCTCGAAATGATCGGCGACAAGGTAGTAGCCCGAAGATTCAGAGCCTTCAGCGAACTCGACTAGCCACCGAGTTGGCTCATGCTCTTGGTCGGCCGGGTAAAGTTAACCTGGTTGATTTGGTGGCCGGCCCATTTGGTCCCGACCGCTGCTTCGATCCTGGTGGCGAGCTGATCTTCTGATTCGCCGGACCGTAGGGCTTCGAGCAGACCGAATTCCTTGGTTGCGAACAGGCAGGTCCGGAAGTCGCCTTCGGCGGTGAGTCGCACGCGGTCGCAGTCGCCACAGAACGGCTTCGTCACCGTCGGAATAATTCCGATCCTTGAACCGGGGTCGTCGGCTTCGTAGAGGCCTCCATCGAGGTATCGGAATCGATCGGCAGGGGCCGCGCCACGAGCTGGCATCACTTCAATCGGGTAAACCGCACCGATCTTTTCGACGATCTCGTCTTGGCCGACAACCGTTTCGGTCATCCAATGACCGTCAGCTTCGAGCGGCATGAACTCGATGAAGCGCATCTCGAC
>CALAHA010000265.1 GCA_937891565.1 uncultured Ilumatobacter sp.
CACCGAGACAACGGATGCAACGACCGACAGATCTGGCCCCATCAACTTGAACGGCGAAGCCGAACTCGATGACAACACGACGACTGCGGCCGCCGCAGCCGACAACCTGGCAGAGAACACGCTCACCCTCGGCAACGGCGCACCAACCGATTCCGCCGTCGGATCAGTCTGCGTGGTATCCGACGTCGATCGAACCAGCCTTCAGAACCGCTCGGTCATCGCAGGGGCACAGCGTGCCGCTGCTCAGTTCGGCGTCACTGCCGACGTCGCCGAACCGGTCACTGAGGCCGATTACGCAACGAGCTTCGATGATTTTGTTGCCGACGGATGTTCGCTGATCGTGGCATCGAGCGTTCGCCTCGCCAATGCCGCTGAAGTCGCAGCCACGAACCACATCGATCAGTCCTTCGCAATCGTCGACTACGACTATCCCAACCAGATCGACAACATGATGGAGCTGACGTTCAACGCTACCGAACCAGCGTTTCTCGCCGGATTCTTAGCGGGCGCCACCACCAAGACCGGTGTCGTCGCCACGTATGCGGGCCTCAACATCGAACCGTTCACACGCACGATGGACGGGTTCATCAAGGGCGTATCTTTCTACAACCGTGAGGCCGGCACTGGCGTGCAAGTTCTCGGCTGGGACGGCACTGACGGCAAGTTCGTTGGCAGTCTCGATGACCTTAATGTCGGAGTAGATATCGCAACCGGCTTCGTCGCACAGGGAGCTGACACCATCTTTCCGGTTGCAGGCGACGTCGGGCTCGGCTCGGCGTCCGTGGCCCTCGCATCATCCACGCCAGTTCGAATCATTGGCATCGACAACGACCTCTTCGCAGCACACCCCGAAGTCGGATCGGTCTACCTCACCTCAGTAATCAAGAACTTCGATGTGGCAATTGTTGAAGCAGTCGAACGGTCGGTCTTCCTCGGAGAAATCGGCGGACAGCTCGTCGGCACGCTCGAAAATGGTGCGGTCGACATCGCACCCTTTCACGCCCAGAGTAATGCTGTCTCCGAGAAGCTGCGGGAACAACTCGCCGAACTTCGCGCCGACATCATTGCCGGCAACGTGACAACCCGCTGAACTTCCGGCCCATCAACCTCAAGCGGTCAACCTCAAGCGGTCAGCTCGCTCACAGCGCGCACTTCAATGCCACCCCGCGGCCGCTGGGTCAAGGTGACTGTGACACGCTGGGGTTTTGCGGTCGTCATGAACTCAACAGCAATCTCTGCGGCGAGTGCTTCGGCAAAAACTGCCCGATCCCGAAACCCCCACAGGTAGAGCTTGAGGCTCTTCGACTCGACGCACCACTCTCCTGGAACGTATTCGATCACGACATCGGACAGATCCGGCTGCTCGGTGACCGGACACACCGAGCACAGTTCGTCATTCGTGAATGTCACGGACGAAATGTTCTTCGGTGCGCGAAACACCTCAACATGATCGATCGCATGACGAACGGTGTTGCCCAGCACTGTGAGTTCCATGGCACTCAGACTACTGTGAGGTGCCTCAGAGGCAGAGCGAATGACTTGGGGTGTGCCACATGCAACGAACGAAGGTAACTGCGCCGTTGATTGCGGCTGCACTGTTGATTGCCGCGTGCTCTGCAGGTGCTGACGAAGCATCGCCGCCGGCAACCGAACCGCCAGCAACTGAGCTGGCCGGTACGGGATCTACCGCGCCCCCGCCCGCACCCGCGGGCACTGTGTCGGAGCCGATCAAGACCGCCGCTACCACCCCCACCGCCCCCACCACCCCCACGGTCGACCCGGTCGAGGCAAAGACCATCGAGCAGGTGAACGAATACATCGCCCAGGCCGCTGCGTTCGACCAGGTGGGCGCCGATATCCAGTTCCCCCAGGGCCTCACCTTCCAGGCCGGAGGCGCTCCCGGCTACTCCCGTTACGTCTTTCGCGAGCACGCCGAAGGCGTTGTGCCCTCGCTCGTCGAAGGTCCCATCGTTGGCGCCGTCAGGTGTCAAGACGAAGTACGCACCTGCTCTCGCCAAGAATTGAAAGCACTCGCAGCGAGCGGTGAAGCGATCCCCGACGACCTCCAGATGACGGCCGACGAACTCGACCAACTCGTCGCGCAACT
>CALAHA010000266.1 GCA_937891565.1 uncultured Ilumatobacter sp.
GCATCGACGCAGCAACTCCTCGGCGAGCTCGATCAATTCATTGTTGACGTGATTAAGCCGATGGAGGACGAAGACGACAACATCCGCTTCTTCGACCGCCGTCGCGAAGACAGCCGGACCGACTGGGACCGTGATGGCCTGCCAAATGCCGAGTGGGAAGGCCTGCTGCGCCGGATGCGTGTCGCAGCTGACGAAGCCGGCTTCTATCGGCAGCAGCTGCCGGAACGGTTCGGCGGCAAAAACCTGGGCAGCCTCGACATGGCAATCGTGCGTGAACATTTGGCGCGCAAGGGCCTTGGCCTTCACAACGACTTGCAGAACGAGAGCTCGATCGTCGGCAACCTCGTCACCGTCTTGATGATGGAGAAGTACGGATCGCCCGAGCAACAAGCCGAATGGATCCCAAAAATGCTTGCCGGCACGGCGCGCATCGGTTTCGGGCTGACCGAACCGCTTCACGGCTCCGACGCCACCTGGATGGAAACCACTGCAACACGTGACGGTGACGAATGGGTCATCAGCGGTGAGAAGTACTGGAACACCGGCCTCCACCACGCCACCCACGACTACATCTTTGCCCGCACATCCGGTGAGCCAGGCGACGGACGTGGCATCACCTGCTTCATCGTGCCGACCGACTCACCCGGCTTCAAGATCGAAGAGTTCATGTGGACTTTCAACATGCCGACTGATCACGCCCATGTCCGGTTAAACGAAGTGCGGGTCAATGACGACACGATCCTTGGCGACGAAGGGCTCGGCTTGATGACCGCCCAGCTGTTCGTGCACGAGAACCGGATCCGCCAGGCAGCGTCGTCGCTCGGAGCCGGGCTGCACTGCATCGACACCGCAGTCGCCTACGCCAATAATCGCACCACGTTCGGCAAGACCCTCTCGACGAACCAGGCCATCCAATTCCCACTCGCCGAACTCGCCACCGAAGCCGAAATGTTGCGTGCCCTTATCTGGAAGACGGCATGGCAGCTCGACACGGGTGTTGACCATATGGAGATCACCGACAAGGTCGCGATGTGCAACTACCGCGCCAACCGCTTTGCTTGCAACGCCGCCGATCAGGCGATGCAGACGTGTGGCGGTATGGGCTACAACCGGGCAATGCCGTTTGAGCACATCTACCGTCACCATCGTCGCTACCGAATTACCGAGGGCTCGGACGAAATTCAGATCCGCAAGGTCGCCGGCAAGCTCTTTGGAATGACCGGCCGCGCCAAAGGCTGAGCGATGGAGCGGGCCGGTTTTGGTTAGAGGGCGACGTCAGCGACGGTGACGGAGAGCACCTGGCCTTGGGCTGCATGACTCACGCCGGTGGCGATGTTGCAGAAGAACACGTAGTTGCCCGGCTCAAGATCAAACTCGATGGTCTCGGTACCGCCGCTCTGCATGTTGCTGGTGCGACCGACGAAGTCGGCACCGAGCGTTGCTTCATCGATAGAGCCGTCAGCGAGCTGCGGAAGTGTCTCGTAGCTTTCGCCGCGAGCAATCGCGAAGTGATGCGGAAAGTCGCCGTCGTTGGTGACGTCGAACGTGATGACGCCAGGAATCAACTCGATCGGTGATTCGACGGCCCACTCAACGAGCGACACCTCGACGGCCTCCGCAACCTGTTCGGCAGGAATGATCGCATCGGTCACCACAGGTGCTTCGGACACGGGCATACCGGGGTCGGAAATGGGGACCAGAATCTCGGGCTCGCCAGGGTCAGATTCAGGCTGCTGGGGGGTTTCGCCTTCGGCCTCAACTGAATCGGACGAGGTCGTAGCATCGTCGCTCCCGCCGCACGCGGAAAGGGCAAGTATGGCAACGATGGAAACCGTGGAAACCGTGGCGATGAGGGCGGAACGACGCATTCGCACACTCTGACATGTCGGCGGTTCCAAAGGGGGTCACCGGTTGACAGGAATCGGTGCTGGCACGCTCCAATCGAGGGGCATCCGTTCGAAGTCGAAGAATGGAGCTTCGTCCTGCTCGGTAATCGCATCTTCGATCTGGTCGTAGAAGCCCCGGCCAGTTTATTCGGCGAAGGTGATCGCCACGTCGCTGCCGTCGTTGCGTATGAGTGTCTCGCGGCGTGGCATTCCACCCGTCTGCTTCATGTGTGCGTGGAACAACTCAAGGTCACCCGTGTCGTATGCGACATGCTGGCAGGAGTGGTCGCCGTGGCGGCCAACAAACTTGGTCACCTGCGACTTCTTCGCCCGGTCGATGGCTGACTTGGCACGCGCACTGGACTTGGCGTTGTGGCGTTCTGCACGCTCGAGATCGCACAGGGTTCAGACGACGACACGGTCGTAGCGCTGAGTTCGATCACGCAGATTCTCGAGATACACACCGTGACCGGAGTCGGCGATTTGCACCTCCGCATCGTGGCCCGATCCAACGATCATCTGCACGAAGTGATGCAGCAGATTGCGGCGGTGCCGACGGTGCAAAGAAGCCAGACTCAATTGGCATTGTCGACCGTTTTGAGTCGAACAATTGCTGACGTCCTCGCAGGAAACTGAGCGACGAATCGGCTTGTGGCCGGAGTGCTGCGCGGATCAGGTCACCCCCCGGAGACCTGATCCGCCGCAAGCGCGCCGACCCGACAAGATCTAGTCGACGAGGGAACGTTACCGGGACTGTGCCATAAGTCGCACCGCGCGTGGAGCATGATTTGTCGCAATCGAACGCCCGTTGGCGCGCGCGTGGTGTAAAAGCGCGGCATCGTCAGCAGGAACGGACATCTCGAGAGCGAAGTTGACGCGCTTCGCCACTGGCTTCACGACTGGGATTGGCGCGATCCGGCCTGGGGTAGCAACGCGATCGAAATCTGGAACTCGGTGCGCGAGCAGTGCCCGATGGCCATGACCGAACGATACGGGCGGGCCTTTATGCCAGTCACGATGGAAGCTGAGCGGCGTGAGTACACGCAACACCTGATTGCTCAGGTTCGCGAGAAGGCGAACGATTCCCAGTCAGGTCGTCCGGCCACTGCCGACGCCGCTGCGCAGTATTCGCAGCACATCCCGGTGCATGGGATCGCCCAGATGATCGGCGTGCCCGACAGCGCCGCGGATCTCTTCCGCGACTGGATCTACTGCAACTTCCAACTGGCTCCGCGCGACAACAAGGTGCGCGAGCAAGTGACTGCTGAGATGCGGGCCTGTGGCATCTGGCTACGAATCCCGACGACCTCGCTCGCCTGGCTGCGGTGGTCGAGGACCCGGACGACATGCTCTGGCTCACGTTCACCGAGGAAGTGGTGCGTTACTACGCGCCGGTCACGATGGGCCGCAGGGTCATTGGCGACACGGAGATCCAGAGTTGCCCGGTCCGTGCCGGCGAGCAAGTGCTGGTTACTTTCCCGGCTGCAAATCACGACCTGCTCGCCTTCGATGATCCTCACGAGTTCCGGATTGACCGAGCCGAGAACCGTCACGTTGCATTCGGGCTCGGCGTTCATCGTTGCCTCGGGTCGAATCTCGCCCGGTTGGAGATGCACATCGCATTCCACGAGTGGGTGCGCGCGTTCCCGAACTTTTAGCTCGACACGTCAGAAGAAACGATGTTGGCGAACGGCCAGATTCGCGGCCCTCGGAACATTCCCGTTGTGCTGGAGGGCTGAGCCGCTGCAGGACCAAGAGAGCCCTCGTTCCGTGGGGAGACAACGCAAGCGCACTCGTCACCGGTGTCGCCAGACGTTTTCGAAGACCGCGATCGACATCTACGGGGCTGATGACAAGAACCTGTTCGCGCAACTCACCGTCGTGTTTGGCAACACCAACTTGGCGATTGCCTTCGAGCACGGTCTGATGTCGCCGCGAAATGGATTGGCCGAAGTCATTGCAACACATCGCGATGCCACGGTGGGCGCACGACTCACTCTTGCTCTAGAGCCCCAAAGGCTCAGAGTGCCAAGACCCGGAGCCAGCGTCAGAGTTCGGCCGAGCCGCCCGGCCCGGTGATCGTCGCGGTGAGGCCGCCGCGCTCGGCCGCCACGACGTCAATATCGAGACCAAGTGCAGCAAGTGGTCCCATGACGTTGAACGGCAGCGGATGGTTGACCGCAAAATTCTCGAGTTCGACTCCGCCGGGCTGCGTGGCGCTGGGGAGCGCGGTGTCACCCCAGTCGATGATGAACGGCAGCGTCGACGACGACGGGAAGGTCAGTGCCCAGACCAGCAGCTCGCCGTTCGGGGCCTTCCGACTCATGTCGTTGATTGGACCCGTGTCGTAGCCAGCGTTGAAGCAAAGGTCGACGAGATCCTCAATTGTTTCGTCGTCGGTGGGCCGTACTGCAAAGCCAACGAGCCCCGGGCCGTCGAGGTCGTCGATGCCAAACGGCCGAGGAATTTCGGGGTCGGGTTGGCCGGGATCCGGGGCGATAATTTCGAGGTAGCACTCGCCGAGGGAGACGAGAGCGTTATGCGTACCGAGCCCGATGTGGGCGCCTCCCATTGCTGGCCTGATGCCCGTCTGTTGCTCAAACCAGTCGATCCCTTCGGGGAGGTCGGCGACTGCGTACACGAGATGATCGATCACGGCCATTTCACGATCCTCGCAGCCGAGCCCAGATTCTTTAGTATCAATCGACATGAGCACAAATGAAGAGTTTGCCGGCAAGGTCGCATTGGTCACCGGTTCGTCGAGCGGTATCGGCGAGGAAACTGCCCGCCGCCTGTCTGCACTCGGCGCCACCGTCGTCGTCAACTCTTCGCAATCGGTCGAAGCCGGAGAAGCGGTCGCGGCAGCGTTGCCGGGGACAGCGACCTACATCCGGGCTGACATCAGCAATCAGGACGAAGCCCACGGCCTCATCGACGCGACCATCGAACGATTCGGCCAGCTCGACTTTTTGATCAACAACGCCGGGTGGACCACCGAGGTGCCGCACGACCAGCTCGACGATCTGACGGACGAGATTTTCCGAAAGACCTTCGACGTCAATGTGTTTGGCACCTGGTGGCTGACCAAGCGGGCAATTCCGCACCTTCGCAAGAGCGACGACCCGAACATTGTCAACATTACGTCGATCGCAGGCGTCAGGCCGGTGGGCTCATCGATGGCCTATTCGATGACGAAGGCAGCGCTCAACCAGATGACGTTGCTGCTGGCGAAGTCCTATGGGCCGATCCGTGTGAACGCAGTTGCGCCCGGCCTCGTGGCCACCCCGTGGACCAAAGACTGGGATGCGCTGCATGCCGCTGTCGCAGCCACCGCTCCCGTGCCGCGTTCGGCAACGCCGCAAGACTGCGGTGAGGCTGTGCTTGCATTGCTCCGCAACAAATATGTGTCAGGCGAAATCTTTGTTGTCGACGGAGGCCTCACTCAAAAGATGTGAGGCCTGCTCAGTGAGTGGCGACGCAAAACTCGTTGCACTCAGGGTCGCTTAACGTGGTCCACCGGACGTTCCACTCGTCCTTGTCGTGTACGACGGTGGCGCCGAGCCTCAGGAGTCGCTCGTGGCGAGTGTCGAGTTCGCCGAGCGCCTCGCCACGACAAAGTCGGTGAGCGTTTGGAAGCCAATCCAGCTGGCTGTTGATCCACTGAGCGTGTACCTGTTCGACCGAGAGACCCGACTTCGGCTTGACGGGCTTCAGCGCGTACGCATCTCGGCTAACCACGCTGGCAGCCGTGTGGGTCGACCGCCGTTGGTGGTGCAGCCGTGCACGGTCACGCCGGTCGCGTGAGCGAGGAGCTCGTTGTCTGATCCGGTGGTCACGAGGTAGGCCATCTGGAACGTGGCGCGAGTAACGGCTGCGAGCGAAAGATGGATGGTGATCACGTCATCGAAACGCAATGGTTGTCGGTATGTGACGAACGATTCGAGGACAGGTGACTCAAGGCCGGCATCGCGCCACTCTGTGAACGGGTGGCCGACGTGCGCGAGAAACGCGACGCGGGCCTCTTCGAAGTAGGCGAGGTAGTTGCTGTGGTGGACAATCCCCATGGCGTCGGTTTCAACGAAGCGCACGCGAATCTGGTGAGTGAATTCATAGTCGGCAGGTGAGGAGGTCGGTTCGACAGACAGGCGCACGCGGTGATTCTTCCACGCGCCGACCAGACCGACTGCCACGCTCTTGTCACGCTCTTGGCACGCCCTGGTCAGACCAAGGTGTGACAGGTCGGTTGCGCGAGGATGGCAGGGTGACGCCAGCCGTGAAGATGTTGGAGATTGCTGGCGTCAAGCACGCGATCAGCGAGTACGACCGGCATCTGTCCGGCGACGGTGCGCTGCGCGACTTCGGCAGGGAGGCCGCCGAAGCGCTCGGCCTCTCAGATGACGAGGTCTTCAAGACGCTGATCGTGGTCGTTGAAGGTGGGCCGCGCTCACCTGAAATGGTGGTGGCCGTTCTCCCGGTCAGCTGTCAGCTGTCGATGAAGCTGATCGCTGTAGCCGCTGGTGCGAAGAAGGCGACGATGTGTGATCCGGTCGCAGCGGAACGGTCGTCCGGCTACGTGATTGGCGGCATCAGCCCGCTCGGACAGCGGCGTCAGTTGCGAACTGTTGTTGATGAGTCCGCTCAACTGTTCGACACGATCTACGTGAGTGGAGGCAAGCGAGGCCTCGACATCGGGCTCGCGCCATGCGACCTGATCAGCGTGCTCAATGCGACCGTGGCCTTGATCACTACATGAGGTCGTCGTCTGGCGACGGCACAACGACCATGTACTCAAAGGTGTTGTAGATGGTTGTCCGAGCCGAAACGCAACCGGTCGCGTTCAGCGAGCGGGGTGGCGTTGCAGGGCTTCGATCCGAGCGACGCGTGTTCGTGCCGCCGGATGTGAGGCAGCCAGCCGCGCTCGCCAGCCGATGGCGCGGCCGCCCGTGCCGTTGGCGAGGACCTGGCGCAGTGCACTCGCCAACTCGGGGCCGAATCCCATTGCGACAGCGCGTTTGTCGGCGTCGAACTCAGCGCGCTGGCCAACGAAGTTCCCGAGTGCATCACCCGCACACAACGCTGCGGTGAAGACCCACGACACTGCCTTGAAAAAGGTGGCCGCGAACTGCCCGGCAGTTCTGATAATCCGCGACTGGCGCCCGAAGCTCTGCGCCGCCGCCTGGCCCACGTTTTCGAAGAAGAAGCCGATTCGAGCCAGGAATACGACGGGTGCCGACAACCAGTGAGCGATGGTGATGGCCACCGTGTGGAGGCCGAGGTGGTGGCTGATTTCGTGAGCGAGCACGCCACGTAGTTGGGTCGGCGTCAGCTCCTGGGCAGCGAATGAGGTGACGACGACGAGGTGCCCACCGCAGGCAAAGGCGTTCAACTCGTCGGATGGCAGCACTCGCAGGACGTAGCGACTTGGTGGCAGGTGGTTGGCCTGGGCGATTTCGGCCCAGGCGGGAGCGATCAGCGCGGCTTCTTCGGGGTGAGCCCGACGTGCACCCAGAATGGGGGTCAGTACCGCGGTTTGGAAAGGCCGCACGAACAACAATAAGCCGGAGGCGGCGAACACAACGACCGTCCAGCGAAAAGGCACCCCGAAGACCATGTTGGCTGGCCACCAGAGCAGGCCGAGTGCCAGCAGGCTGAACGGAGCCATCGCAACGACCGGGACGAACGCCCAGATCGCTGATCGTTCGACGCTCCGAGCGCCCCGTGACCGAGCCATCAAGATGCTCATGATAGAGATTTTATGTGAGCTGGAACTGACTGAATCGAGAAACTCACCCTTCGTGTTTGCGTCCACGTTCAGGGTGGTGAGCGGCGGAGGGACCGTGTATGATTCTTGAAGAATCCTATGAAGGAGCCGAAGGGCTTGACAGATGCACAAGGATTACCACCGAGAAGCAGTAGGCAACAACGAGTGAACAGAAATGAAAATTGAGTGCCAGGATCGATGGCCGCAGAGCGGTCAAAAGCCAGAACGCTGCTCGATGACGCCGCGGCGTGCCGAGTTGCAGACCCCGTTCGGGCGCGCAAGTTGGTCCTCGACGCACGCACGCTCGCACGAGCATCGGAACTGACGGACAACGAAGCCGAAGCGCTTTACTCGCTGGCCTCCATTGCCCACCAGCGTGGCCATACCGACGATGCGTTCGCCCTCGCAGCCGAAGCTGTTGAGGTGGCCTCGCGCCACGAGCCGTCGCTGACGCTCGCCTGGTCGCACCACCTGCTCGGTGTGGTCCACTACCAGGCCAGCAACTTTGCTTCTGCCCTCGAACAGTCGCTTGCGGCCCTCCAGGTGTATCGCACCACTGGCCACGAGATCGACGAGGGCAAAATTCTCCACACGATCGCCGCCGTGTACCAGTCGATGGGCGATCACGACCGTGCGATTGCCACGTACGAGAACGCTCTGGCGATCAACGAGCCGCTCGGTCGTCGTGACCTCGATGCCATGGTGCTCGGCAATCTCGCCCGTATCCGCGGCCGTCGCGACGAGTACCTCGCGGCGGTCAGCCTCGGCCGACGCGCTGTCGGGCTCGCTCGCGAACATGCGCCGCAGCTGATCGCTGGTCTGCTTGCGGATCTCGCCGAGGCATACGTCGGCCTCGCTGATCACGCCAGTGCAACTTTGTGCTTCGCTGAAGCTCGGGCCGACTGGGAATATCGTGTGGCTGACGGACAAGAATTGGCTCCGGCCGAGCAGCTCGCGATCATGGTGTCCGAGGGTCGCGTTGCGCTGCGGAGCGGTCAGACCGACGAGGCGATCGGATCGCTCGCGGCCGCACTCGACCTTGCCGACCGCACCGATCACCGCGAATCCAAACTCGAAATCCACGACCTCTTGGCCATGGCCTACAAGCAGGCAGAAAAATTTGACGAGGCACTCGATCACCGCGAGCGTCACTTCGCGTTGCACCGTGAGATTTTCACCGACTCCGCTGACCTCCGCTCGCGAACATTGCAGATTGCTCACGACAACCAGACGGCTCGGCATCGCGCCGAGATCACGCGCCTACAGACCACCGAATTGGCCAGTAGCTTCGCCGCTCAGCACGCTGATGCTGACGCCTATCACCTCGAAGCGTTCGAACGTCTGGCATCGCTCGCCGAATTCCGTGGCGGCAACACCACGAAGCACACCGATGCCGTCGGCGACCTGTCCGCCGAAATCGCTCATGCGATCGGCCAGCCGCCGGAGTGGTGCGAGCGTTTGCGCTTAGCTGCACGTTTGCATGACGTCGGCAAGGTCGCCATCTCCGATTCGGTACTCCTGAAGCCCGGCCCACTCACGATGTTGGAATTCGACGAGGTCAAACAGCACACCGTGCTCGGCCATCGCCTGCTGTCGGGCGTGTCAACCGATCTGTTCTCGCTCGCTGCCGAAGCTGCCTGGGCCCATCATGAGTGGTGGGACGGCTCGGGCTACCCGAACGGCCTGAGTGCGAAGGCAATCCCGTTGTCCGGCCGCATCGTTGCCGTCGCTGACGTGTACGACTCTCTCGCCACCCGTCGCGTGTACAAACGCGAATGGAGCTTGGCTGAAGCGATCCGCTTCGTTCGGTCTGGATCGGGCGCTCAGTTCCAGCCGGAGTTGGTCGACGCATTCGTGCAAGTGATGGTGGCCCGCGACTCGTCGCTGGAAGCGGAACTCGCTTAACCCTGCGGTAGCGGCAGTGTTATCGCTGCGATCTACGGTTACAGCCATGGCTGCCAACAGCACTGCGATCACGCGTGATGAGCGCATCAAAATGCGTGAGCGGAACCCGAAGTGGCGCAACGATCCGGTGCGGATCGAAATGCTTGAGTGCATCAACTGCGACGCTTGCCTGCGGGCATGTCCACCGAATTTCGGTGCGATTTTCAACCACGGTGCCGACGTCGTGATCATCCCTGAACTGTGCAGCGGTTGCGACAAGTGCATCCCGGCATGCCCGGTTGACTGCATCTATCCGGACCCTGACTGGACCCCTGAGACCGCAACGTCCAGTGGCTCCGGTGACTGGTGGGAGTTGCCGCACTCAGACGACGATCCCTACGTCTAACTCCCACTCCCACTCCCACTCCCACTCCCACTCCCGTCGGGTCGTGGGTGGACTTTCCAGCAGGTTGTCTGGTCGGCAGGTTGTCTGGTCGAAGGTAACGAGAGCATCGATCCGGCCTGCGGCCCTGGATCGGGCCCTTCGGTTCGATCTACTCCTGCCATCTCCTGCCATCTCCTGCCATCTGCTCCACCTTTGTAGGCCCCGAGGCTGCGAACAATGCGCGGAACTCGGTGGTGATGCGTCGGCTGAGGTGCACTGAGCAAGTAGAAAGGGCGGTTGATGAGTGAGCCAATGATTCTTCCCGGTTGTGAGCCACTGAGCCATGACGGCAGCCGCAACGCTGGCGTGCTGGTGATTCACGGTTTCACCGGTAACCCGTCGTCGCTTCGCGCTCAAGCCGATTCGTTCGCCGAGCTCGGTTATCACGTCGAGCTGCCGCGGCTGCCCGGCCACGGCACGACCATCGACGACATGTTGGCGACCAACTGGGCTGACTGGTCGGGTGAGGTCGAAGCTGCCTACCAGCGCCTCGCAGCGCGTACTGCCAACATCGTCGTCATGGGCCTCAGCATGGGTGGCACGCTCACCCTGTGGGCAGCATTGCAGCACCCCGATGTGGCTGGCCTCGTTCTTGTCAATCCGGCAGCTGCGAATCAGGCCGACGACGCACGGGCGATGATTCAGGAGATGGTCGAGGACGGCATGGCCGTGGCGCCTGGAATCGGTTCCGACATCGCTGACCCCGATGCGACCGAGATTGCCTACGAAGGAACGCCGCTCGTGCCGCTGCTCTCGCTGTATAACGATGGCATTGCGCCTATTACTGATCGTTACGGCGACCTCGCTATGCCGATCCTGCTCTACACCTCGAAAAATGATCACGTGGTGCCACCTGCAGCGAGTGACCACTTGGCAGCGACCGCTGGCGGCGCAGTCGATCACGTGCTGCTTGAGCGGAGCTTCCACGTTGCCACGCAGGACTATGACGCCGCCGACATCACCGCCGGTGCTGCAGCCTTCGTTGCACGAGTGACCGGAGCATGACATGAGCCTGTTGAGCAGCATCCCGTCGCCGTCGTTCAATTCCTTCGACATTGGTCCACTCAGCCTGAACATCTACGGGTTGGCCATTGCCTGTGGTGTGATTGCCGCGGTCTGGCTGTTCGGCAAGCGTCTCGAAGAGCGCAACGCCGGCACGGCAGATGATGCGAGCTCGATTGCGGTCTGGGCAGTCATTGCCGGGGTGATCGGAGCGCGTCTCTATCACGTGGTCACCGACTGGGATCGCTTCACCGACAACTACGCAGCCATCCCGAAGTTGTGGGAAGGCGGCCTCGGGATTCCGGGCGGTCTCGCTGCTGGCATTCCGGTCGGGCTGCTCATTGCGAAGCGGAAGGGCATCAGCATGCCGATGGCGGCCACATGCGCTGCGCCGGCAATCCCGCTCGCACAGGCGATTGGACGCCTTGGTAACTACTTCAACCAAGAGCTTTACGGCAAGGCAACGAACCTGCCGTGGGCACTTGAAATCGATGACGCCCACCTCCTCGACGGCTATGCCTCAGGCACCACGTTCCACCCGACGTTCCTCTACGAACTGCTGTGGAGCTTGGCGCTGTGTGGCGTGCTGCTGTGGATCGATCGCAAGTGGCGGCCGGGCCTCGGCCAGCTCATGGCGATGTACATCATCGGCTATGGAATCGGTCGGTTCTGGGTCGAGGGACTCCGCATTGATCGGGCTGATGAACTTGTTGGCCTGCGGTGGAACCAATGGGTCGCGATTGCCATGGTCGTGGGCGGCAGCGTTGCTCTCGCCGTGATGCGCCGTCATCCGATCCTCGAAGAGACCGATGTCGTCGACAACGACGCAGCTCTCGAACCTGCAATCGCTGACCCCGACGACTGATCGACCTGTGCGCACATTCTGTGTGAGCGATTGCGGCGTCGTCGCCCAGATCTGCTCGCACAAAAGCTGGCCCGCGTTTTGTGCGAGCAGAAGCGGCGTCGGTTTCTGCTATCGCTCACACAAAAAATACTGATCGACCGGCCGTGCGCGGTGGGATGGGGCGGGGTGATTTAGCTGCCGGAAACTTGGCGGACGTCGGGGATCTGGTTGGCGAGGACCGCGGCGGCGTCGGCTGAGAGTTTGTCGTCGGTGATCAAGACGTCGGCATCGCTCAGGTTGGCGAAGGAACTGAGGCCAGTGACGCCCCACTTGCTGTGATCAGCGAGGACAATCTTGCGTCCCGAGGCCTGGATAAACGCTCGGTTCGTGTCCGATTCCAAGATGTTTGGCGTGGTGAAACCGGCCCGTTCGCTCATGCCGTGCACCCCAATGAACAAGGTGTCGACATGGAGTGCAGCAAGTGCGGTGGCCGCGATCGGGCCGACGAGCGCATCGCTGGGCGTTCGGACACCACCGGTGAGGATGATGTTTCGATCGGCGCGCCAGAACTCGTTAAACACTTCGGCAACGCGCATGCTGTTGGTGACGACGGTCAGGTTTGGGATTGCAGCGAGTTCGCCGGCGAGCCGCCAAGTGGTGGTGCCGGCCATGAGGCCGATCGTTGCGCCGCCCCGGACGAACTCGGCAGCGGCCCGGGCAATGGCTTGCTTCTCGGCTGTCTGCGTATTCGATTTGGCGTCGAAGCTGGGCTGATCGGCGGCATGGTCGGTTGAGACCTTCGCACCGCCGTGCACTTTGACGAGAGCACCGGCTTCGTCGAGCACATCGAGATCTCGCCGGATGGTCATGTCGCTGACATCCAGCAGCGTGGCGAGTTCGGTGACCCGAACAGAACCGCGTGTTCGAACTTCGGACACGATGAGATCATGGCGTTCCTGTGCCAGCGACCGGGAGACCGGGAAAATGTTGGTCGCCAAGTTCATATCGGTGTTCATGTGCGCCATCTTCTCGCAAGAATGCGTCGAAATCAACAGCTCTACACAGACTGTGTCTGGAATACGCGCAGACCATGTGATCGTTCGCACACCGGAGTGCAGTCATTCGGACATCTTTTCGGACATCCCTATGAAGAGTCCGCCGCTGCCCGTTCTTTATGATGCGTCACTGTGATGATTCGCCTCTCCGCTGGTGCCAACATGAACGCAGCGACGGATGTCGTCGTTGATACCTCGACTGGCGCCCCGACGATCGTGCACTGGGGTGCATCGCTCGGTGTTGACGTCGACCTGGACACGGTGCTCCCCGCGCTCAGCCGGCCGATCGTGCACGGGACCTTCGACGAGATCGCACCAATTTCGGTTGTTCCCGAACACGGCTCGGGGTGGACCGGGCGCCCCGGGCTGCTCGGTCGCCGTGGTGGCGGCAAAGCCTGGGCGCCTCGCTTCTCGAACCCGACGCACACCCTTGACGGCAACTCACTGTCGGTTCATTCCACCGATGACGTCGCCGGCCTCGCACTCAACGTCACCATCGTGCTCGACGACGTACTCCATGTCTGGGTGACCATCAGCAACACTGCGGATCGCCGCTACAGCCTCGATGGGCTGACCGTCACGTTGCCGGTTGCTCAACAGGCTGGTGAACTCCTCAGCTTCGAAGGCCGCTGGTCCCGAGAGTTTCATCCCGTCCGGAGCGACTGGACCAACGGATCGCTGCTCGTCGAGAACCGACGCGGTCGAACCTCACATGAGTATCCCCCCGTCATATTCTTCGGGCAGCGCGGTTTTAACGAGTGGGCTGGTGAGGTGTGGGGCGCGCACGTTGCATGGAGCGGTAACCACACGATGCTTGCCGAGCGGCTCCCTGATGGGCGTCGCTACATCCAGGCCGGCGAACTGCTACACCCCGGCGAGATTGTCCTCGAACCCGGCCAGTCCTACACCACACCGGAGACCATCGCGGTGTACTCACCGCAGGGCCTCACGCCCGCAACGCACGGCTTCCACCGGTCGTTGCGCGCCCGGTCGAACCATCCCGTCAAGCCGCGTCCGGTCTTGCTCAACACGTGGGAAGCGGTCTACTTCGACCACGAGACCGAGAAGCTCAAGGCACTCGCCGACGCCGCTGTCGACCTGGGTATCGAACGGTTCGTGCTCGACGACGGCTGGTTCGGCTCCCGCCGCGACGACACCACAAGCCTGGGCGACTGGTGGGTTTCGGAGAGCGTCTACCCCGATGGGCTCGAACCGCTCATCAGGCACGTCACTGGGCTTGGTATGGAGTTTGGCATTTGGGTCGAGCCGGAAATGGTCAACCCTGACAGCGATATCTTCCGTGCACACCCCGACTGGGTGTTGACCACCGACGGATACGAACCGGTGCTGGGCCGACAACAACTCGTGCTCGACCTCGGCAACCGCGAGGCGTTCACATTTATCTACGACTGCCTGGACAAGCTGCTTGGCGACCACGACATCTGCTTCGTGAAGTGGGACATGAACCGTGACCACATTCAAGGTGCGAACCAGCACGGTGCGGCCGGAACCAATGCCCAGACCATGGCGCTGTATCACCTGATCGACAAGCTGCGCCGGGCACACCCGAACGTTGAGTTCGAGTCGTGTGCGTCAGGTGGCGGCCGCATCGATCACGAAATATTGAAGCGCACCGAGCGCGTCTGGACCAGCGACTGCAACGACGCGCTCGAACGTCAGGTCATCCAGCGCGGCGCGTCGATGCTGATCCCGCCTGAGCTGATGGGCAGCCACATCGGGCCCACCAGATCGCACACCACAGGGCGCACACAGACGCTGTCGTTCAGGGCGGCTACGGCCATGTTCGGGCATCTCGGTGTCGAGTGGAACGTCACCAAGCTGACCGACGAGGAGCGTCTGGCGCTCCGCGCCGTCATTGCTCTGCACAAGGAGCACCGCGAGTTGTTCCACAACGGCGACTACGTGCGTTTCGATTCGGATGCGCAGTTCAACGCTGTCGGGGTCTATGCCGCAGACCGGAGCGAAGGCATTGTGTCGTTCGCTCAGCTCACCACGGCGCCGAGCCAGACGCCGCCGCCGCTGCGGCTCCCTGGCCTCGACGTCGACGCCATTTACCGGATCGAACACCTGGGCATCCCGTACGAGAGATGGGGTGCGGCGCGGACCCAGCCCGGCTGGCTGACCGACGGCGCACTCCTCACCGGCCGGCAGCTCGCTGCGCACGGCGTGCAGCCTCCGACGCTGCACCCTGAGTCAGCGGTGCTCTTCAAGCTCACACGGCAGTAGCCGATCGCCCGGGAAGTGCACTGCTGCGACGGCAACATTCGTCAGGTCGTCGCTGACAGTCCTGACGAGCTACGTTGGCGAGGTGAACGCCGCTCTCGTCGACTCACGACGGGCGTGGCTGACCGTCGTTGCAGCATTTCTCGCATCAGGCGTCACGCTCGGCGTTGCCTACAGCTTCGGAGCTTTCTTTGAGGCCATGAGCGAAGAGTTTGGAGCGGCGAAGAGTGCGACCGCAGTGATCTTCGGGATCACTACGTTTCTCTTCTTCTCGCTCAGCATCTTCACCGGCCGACTGTCGGATCGATTTGGCCCGCGGATCGTCTTGGTCATCGGTGCGGTAGCGATGCTCGTTGGCTTACTCGCTACGAGCCGTGTGCAGTCGCTCGGTCTGGGCTACGTCACCTACGGGGCGGGCGTTGGCATTGCTGCAGCGTGTGGATACGTGCCGATGGTTGCTGTGGTCGGCGGCTGGTTCGTTGAGAAACGAGCGGTCGCTGTTGGGCTGGCGGTTGCCGGAATCGGTGTGGGCACGTTGGTGCTGTCGCCAGTGTCCGCTGCGTTGATCAATCGGTGGGGTTGGCGAGACACGTACGTCTTCTTTGCAATCGGCGGCGCCAGCGTCCTCCTGCTCTGTATCCCGCTGATCGACCGACCGCCGGGCGACGGAACGCCGCAGCCGTCCCGATTCGCCGATGCGCTCGCGAGCCCCGTGTTCCGCCGCATCGCGATGTCTGCGACTGCGCTGGGGTTGGCGCTGTTCGTTCCGTTCGTTTTTGTCGGTCAGTACGCAAAGGAACGTGGCATCGGCTCGGTGCAGGCCGCCGTGCTCGTCGGCGTCCTGGGTGGTTCGAGCGTCGTGTCACGCGTGGGCTTTGGGTCGCTCGTTAAGCGGTTCGGGTCATTCCGGCTGTATCGGGCGTGCTTGGCGGTCCTCGGTGGCAGTTTCCTGATTTGGTTCGTTGCTGGGAGTTCCTACGCAGTGCTCGTCGTGTTCGTGCTCGTGCTGGGCATCGGCTACGGCGGATTCGTCGCGCTCAGCCCGATCGTCATTTCTGACCGGTTGGGTGTTGCCGGGCTCGGCTCAATCCTTGGCCTGCTGTATACGTCTCCGGGTGTCGGTGCGCTCATTGGAACGCCGTTCGCTGGCTGGGTCATTGATCAGACGGGCGGCTACCGGTGGACGATCGCCATCTGCTTTGCGTGTACAAGCGTGTCGGTGGCGTTGCTCAGCGGTCTGCCGGTCGACGTGTCGGGACGCCTCGAGCGGGCACCCGACGCACGCGGCTGACTCAGCTGATCGTCGACTGAAACTTCCGCATCAGCCACGGCCCGGCCTCGACCGGTTCATGCCTCGGCGCAGTTCCTGGCTCGACACACGTCGGGAGACACTCGATCGTGGCATCCCAGTTCGCCATGTGGAAGAACGCCATTGACTGGCGCGCTGCGGGGTCGGCTGCGGTGACGCGGTGGACCGTGGATCTCCAGCGATCGTTCGTCCACTGCGCGATCGAGTCGCCGAGGTTGACAACAAAGTTGTTCGGATCGGGTGCGATGTCGATCCACGACCCGTCTGGCGATTCAATCTGCAAACCCGGCACGTGATCGGTCCGCAGAATCGTGAGTGTGCCGTAATCGGAGTGTGCGCCAGCACGGAGTGCATCGGGCCCAATCGGAGTCATGGCGAGGGCCGGGTAGTTGAGTGCTCGCATCGAGGTAATCGGCCGATCGATGAGTGGGTCAAAATAGTGAGCGGGCAAGCCGAGTGCGATGGCCATCACCGACATCAAGTGTTCGCTGACCGCAGCGAGGGCTTGGTAGTACGCAGTCCACGATTCACGGAGACGTGGTGGATGCTCAGGCCACAAGCTGGCGGAGCGGATCCATGCGTCATCGCGAGATGCTGAGATCGCGTTGGCTGCGCAGTCGGGGCCGACTGACAGCGATTCCTTGAGGTCGGGTGGCGGGGACTCGGCTCCGGTCGACTTGGCGAGTGACTCGAACCCGAACGGTGAGAAGCCGTACGGGTAGCCAGGCTCGGGGAACTCGATTCGCCGCTTCTCGGCGTCGGCGAGCGCGAAGAACTCGCCAGCATCGCTCCATGCCGCGTCAGCGATCGACCGGTCGATCGACGCAAGCGGGATGCAGAAGAACCCAACTTCCTCGCACGCCCTCGCCATGCTGCGAGCCTGGTCTTCGATCGGTGCTGTCAGGTCGATCACATCCAGATGCATCTGCGACTCCATCCAGGAACGATACGCGCGACGCGCCTGTGACGTTTGTTGGTCTCCATTTCGGGAAGGGCGCCTGGATATCCGATTTCGTGGGCGCGGGTGGGGGATAGCCTCGGCCGGGTGCCAGATGTCCCCAAGATCAGCGCCGCAGATGTGAGCAAGGTGGCCACCTTGGCCCGGCTCTCTCTGACCGACGACGAGTTGACCACTGCGACTGCCGAACTGTCGGCGATGCTCGACCATTTCGCTGACATCGATGCGCTCGATCTCGACGGAGTTGAGCCGATGATGCAACCAACGCCACTCGCCAACGTGATGCGCGAAGACATCGAGGGGGAAACGCTCGATCGTGACGAAGTGCTCGGTCAAGCGCCTCTCACAGAAGACGGCCGTTTCCGCGTGCCGCCGATCATCGGAATCGAAGACTGAACGGCATGAGCAGCATGAGCGATCAACCAACCACCGCCGTCGACCTCGCCTGGAATGTCCGCAACAGCGTGAGCAAGGCCGTCGATGTCGTCGATGAATACCTCGCCCGCATCGATGAACGTGACGGCGAGATCAACGCCTTCAACCTCGTGCTCACCGATCAGGCACGCGAACGCGCTGCCGAGATCGACGAGATGATTTCCCTCGGTCGCGACCCGGGCCCGCTCGCTGGAGTCCCGGTAGCGCTCAAAGACAACCTCTGTACCCGAGGCATCCCGACCACGTGCTCGTCCAAAATCCTCGCCGATTGGAAGCCGCCCTACGACGCCACCGTGGTCACCCGACTGCGTGACGCCGGAGCGATCTTCGTGGGCAAAACCAACCTCGACGAGTTCGCTATGGGATCGAGCACTGAGAACTCTGCGTTCGGCCCGACCAAGAACCCGCTCGACACAAGTCGCGTTCCCGGCGGCTCGTCAGGTGGATCCGCCGCAGCCGTGGCCGCGAACTTCGCCGCCGTCAGCTTCGGCTCCGACACCGGTGGGTCGATCCGCCAACCCGCAGCACTTTGTGGCGTGGTCGGCGTCAAACCCACCTACGGCGCAGTCAGCCGACTCGGGCTCATCGCATTCGGATCCAGCCTCGACCAGATTGGCCCGTTTGCCCACACCGTGCGCGACGCAGCAGTCGCGCTCGAAACGATCAGCGGCCATGATCCGGGCGACTCGACGAGTATTCAGCAAGGCCCGCTCGACCTCAGCCGCACCCTCGACTCTGGTGTCGAAGGCCTGCGTGTCGGCCGCATTAGCGACCTACCGAAAGGCGCCAGCCCCGACGTCGAGGAACGCCTCGAGGCTGCCTTCGATGCGCTGCGCGAAGCCGGCGCCGAGATCGTCGATGTTGAGATGCCTGCATTCAACTATGGCCTCACCGCCTATTACCTGATTGCGCCTGCTGAGGCGTCGAGCAACCTGGCCCGTTTCGACGGCGTTCGATTCGGCATGCGCACGCCAGCGCCTGACACGAACTCGATGTACACGGCCACGCGCACAGACGGTTTCGGTGCCGAGGTGAAGCGCCGCATCATGCTTGGCACGTATGCACTCTCGGCCGGCTATTACGACGCCTACTACGGGCGTGCGCAGAAGGTCCGTCGACTCATCGCCAATGACTTCGCTGCGGCCTATGCCAAGGCCGATGTGTTGCTCACGCCGGCATCGCCCACTGTTGCCTTCAAACTTGGCGACAAGGCCAGCGACCCGCTTGCCATGTATCTCTGCGACACGTACACGATCCCGTCGAACCTCACCGGCGACCCGGGTATGAGCGTCCCGTTCGGCACCGGCGAACACGGCATGCCGGTCGGTGTGCAGATCCTCGCCCCGGCGCTCAAGGACCACGTGATGTTCCAGGCTGCAGCGACACTTGAACGGCATATGCAGAACCACCAGGATCAGAACGTGAGCGGATCATGAGCATCACCTATGTGAACGACGACGGCTACTACCCGTCGAACGAGGAACACCCTCGTTGGGAGCACGAGGGTTACGAGATGGTCGTTGGCCTCGAGGTGCACGTCGAACTTGCCACGCGTACCAAGCTGTTTTCGTCGGCGCCAAACCGTTTCGGTGACGAGCCGAACACGAACATCGACCCGGTCACGCTCGGCCTGCCGGGGGCGCTCCCGGTACTCAACCGGCAGGCAGTCGAGCTGGCAATGCGCCTTGGCATCGCTCTCAACTGCACCGTCCAGAAGTCGACGTTCGCCCGCAAGAACTACTTCTACCCGGACATGCCAAAGGCGTATCAGATCAGCCAGTACGACGAGCCAATCAATATCGACGGCTGGCTCGACCTGCCTGACGGTTTCCGTGTGGGCATCGAGCGCGGCCACCTCGAAGAAGACACTGGTAAGTCCACACACGTCGGTGGTGCCGGCGGCCGTATCCACGGTTCTGACTACTCACTGATCGACTTCAACCGTGCCGGTGTTCCATTGGTCGAGATCGTCAGCCGCCCTGACATTCGCCATCCCGATCAGGCCAAGGCGTACGTGACCGAGCTACGTGGCATTCTCGTCGCGGTTGGTGCTTCGGATGCGAAGATGGAAGAAGGCTCGATGCGCGTCGATGCCAACGTTTCAGTCCGCAAACCCGGTGCCAACTTCAACACGCGTTGTGAGATCAAGAATGTCAACTCGGTGCGTTCACTCGGCCGAGCAATCGAGTACGAGGCGCAGCGCCAGGTTTTGCTGCACGAGGCAGGCGAGCCCGTGGTGCAACAGACGCGTCACTGGGATGAGAACGACGGCCGTACCCACACGCTGCGGTCGAAGGAAGACGCCGACGACTACCGGTACTTTCTCGAGCCCGATCTCGTTGTCGTCGACCCCGGCATCGAATGGATTGAAGCAGTCCGCGCCGCACTGCCCGTGCTCCCCTCAGAACGTCGGGCCGGGCTCGCAGCAATCACTGGTCTGGCGGCTCATTCCGAAGCGATCATGGTCGTGACCGATCGCGGTCACGACGGTTTTGTCATGGACGTTGCCAAGCATGGCGGCAACGCAGAGATCGCTCTCAAGCATCTCCAGCAGTTACCCGGAGCTGCTGGCGTTCCAGCAGAAGACGTCGCCAAGCTGACCACGATGGAAGCGTCTGGTGGGCTGACGGCCACGCAGGCCAAGCAGGTTCTTGCAGACATGGTCGAAGCTGGCGGCGGCGATGCGGAAACGATTGCAGCCGGCAAGGGCTTTGAAGCAATGGGCAACTCCGAGCTGGAATCGATGGTCGACGCGGCAATCGCTGCTCAACCTGAGGCGTGGGAGAAGTTCTGTGCGGGTGAAAGCAAGGCCATGGGCGCGCTCGTTGGCGCCATCATGAAAGCTTCGAAGGGCCAGGCCGACGGTAAAGCCGTCACGGCGCTCCTCAACGCCAAAAAGAGCTGAACCGCCTCAGCTTGCTACCACTTCGACTTCGTATCGAGCGGTTGCTTGGTCGACAGCTGCCAGTTGCTTTTCGGCGAGTTCGGGTCGTGATTTTTGTGCGCGATTTGCTGCGCTAATCAAGCTCCCGACGCTGCCCTGGAAATGCGGTATCACGTGGCGTGCAAGGAGCTCGTAGCTCTTGCGGGTTGTGGCGGTGTTCGCCCAGTTGTGGCTCAGTGTGAGATACGCACCGAAACCACCGTTCGAGTGACAGGGTCGGGTTGTGCCCCGGGGGATGGAACGGGGCCATGAAAGTGCCGAATCGCAAGCGAGTTGGAGTTTGCTGGCGAGTTGAAATCTGTTGGAATCTGTTGGAAGGGTCGACGGCCCGTCATTGAGCCGTGGTGAACGCTTTGAGGACACGCAGCGTGACGTTGATCGTGACGGCCACCACCTCATCGTTTTTGGCCTCACGCGCCACGAAAAGTGTGGTCAGACGTGAGTCGTCCTGGCCCGGATCGAAGATGAGGATCAGTGGACCTGCCGCAATGTCGATCTCGACAAGCTGCTCGCACAAACTCACTGCGAACTTGTCGCGGACCAGGCTCATGTCATTGGTGTCGATAATGAAGGCATCATCGAATCCCTTGTGGCCAACAGCGTGAGATTGCTCGACGACGTCGAGCAAGTTCGGTGCTCGACGCGATTGAAATGCGATCCAGCGACCGAGGTGAGTTTGCAGTTTGGCGGCGCCAACAGCCAACACGTTGCCGTTGGCATCTTCACCGCGTTCGAGGCGGACGCCGTCACGGGAGTGGACCGATTCGAATACATACGCATCGAACGCAACGGAAGTGATCGAAACCGTCGAGGGGGCCACCACAAACACTGTATTCGGTGTCGACCTATCGGAAGTCGGCTCGGGGTGGGTGGCGTCCAAGTGAGACCAGATGTCGGGAGTGCCTCACACCGGAACTGGTGCGCGTAGCACCAGGGTCCCCTGGGACGCCTCGCACTATCCTCGCCACTATGTCAGCTGACAATCAGAACACTCCTGTGGACATCAAGCCGCGCTCACGCGACGTCACCGACGGCATGCAGAAGGCCCCATCGCGTTCGATGCTCCGAGCGATCGGGATGGGCGACGACGACTGGGAGAAGCCGCAGATCGGCCTCGCCAACGCATGGAACGAAGTCACTCCATGCAATATGACGCTGCGCAAGCTTGCTGCGCAGGCCAAGGCCGGCGTCAACGCTGCCGGTGGTTTCGGCATGGAGTTCGGCACGATCACCGTGTCCGACGGCATCTCGATGGGTCACGAAGGCATGCGCGCTTCGCTGGTTTCACGCGAGGTCATCACCGACTCGGTCGAGACCGTCATGCACGCCGAGCGCCTCGACGGTTTCGTTGGCCTCGCGGGCTGCGACAAATCAATCCCGGGCATGCTGATGGCTGCGGCCCGCCTCGACCTCGCATCGGTGTTTGTCTACAACGGCTCGATCATGCCGGGTGAGCACCATGGCAAGGCACTCGACATCACTTCGGTGTTCGAAGCTGTCGGGGCACACGCAGCCGGCATGATCGACGACCAGGAATTGCACGACATCGAAGTGAAGGCATGCCCCGGAGAGGGTGCCTGTGGCGGCATGTTCACCGCCAACACGATGAGCTCGATCGCCGAAGCCCTTGGGATGAGCCTCCCGGGTTCCGCGTCGCCGCCGGCTATTGACCCGCGCCGCGAAGCCGATGCACGCCTCGCCGGTGAAGCCGTTGTTGGTTTGCTCCGACTCGGCATCACGTCGCGCCAGATCATGACCAAGCCTGCATTCGAGAACGCGATTGCGCTGACGTCGGCGCTCGGTGGATCCACCAATGCCGTGCTCCACCTGCTTGCTATTGCCAACGAGGCCGGAGTCGATCTCCAACTCGACGACTTCAACCGGATTGCCGACAAGGTGCCTCACATCGCCGACATGACCCCGGGTGGCAAGTTCCACATGAGCGATCTCGACAAGGTCGGAGGCGTCCCCGGTGTCCTCAAGCATCTGCTCGACAATGGCATGTTGAACGGCGACTGCATGACCGTCACCGGTAAAACAATGGCGGAGAATCTCAACGCGATGGACATCGCTGAGCCCGACGGCGTCGTTGTCCATCCGGTCAGCGCACCGATCCACAGTGAGGGTGGCATCAACATCCTCACTGGTTCGCTCGCCCCGTTGGGGTCGGTCGTCAAGGTAGCCGGCCTCACCGCCGAGCAGATGCACTTCGAAGGCCCGGCCCGCGTGTACGACGACGAGTCGTTCGCGATGGAGGCGATTCTCGCTGGCGAGATCAATGCTGGTGACGTCATCGTCATCCGTTACGAAGGCCCTAAGGGCGGCCCGGGCATGCGTGAAATGCTGGCGATCACCGGAGCACTCAAAGGTGCTGGCCGCGGCGGCGACGTCGCGCTGATTACCGACGGTCGATTTTCTGGAGGCACGTGGGGCTTCTGTATTGGCCACGTGGCACCGGAAGCTGCCGACGGTGGCCCGATTGCATTCATCGAAGAGGGCGACTCGATCCTCATCGACGTGCCGAGCAAGAAACTCGACCTGCTGGTTTCCGACGAGGTACTCGCAGCGCGCAAGGTCGGTTGGCAGCCCAACCCGCCGCGCTACACCTCAGGTGTCCTTGGTAAGTACGCACGTCTCGTGCAGGGCGCTGAAACCGGTGCCATCACGAATCCGCTCTGAGTGAGCCCGGGGTTTCAGCCGGGGTTTCAGCCGGGGTTTCAGGTGGCGTTTGCCCGGGTGATTGCGGCGACGACGGTCTGGGGTTCGAAATCGGGGGCCGCCTGGTGGCTCGCCCCAGCTTTGTTCAGCTCGTCTTCGAGGCAGAACGGGACGAGGTCGGTCAGCCCCGGCAGGGCCATGGCAAACGGCGGCAACCACACCGTTGGCCTGATAGAAAGTGGCGGCGAGCTCAGCGGTCTCGCCGCCATGCGGGAAATCCCACATCGTGCCGTGGCCGCCGACGTGAAAAATCACGTTGAACTGGTCAGCATCGACTATTTCCGGAACGGCTGTCTCCTCTCCCTTCCCTCCCTCCTCTCCCTTTGCGTGCGAAGGCCGAGCGGACGTAACCTGGCCCAATGAGTAACTCCGGCGGACGAAACTTTCTCGCCTCGGTGATCGGCTGGCTCATCGTGGCCATCATTGTCTGGGTCCTCTTTGGCGGAATCTTTGGTGCGATCCGATTCATCATTCGGATGGTCGTGTTTCTCGTCGTTGTCGGAACGCTCCTGTCGCTCTATTTTCGACTACGTGGGAACGGCAGCGGGAGCGGCAAGAGCTAGCTCATGAGCTGGACCGGAACACTGGTGACTGGCCCAATGTTCTGTCTGTCATAACCACTGCGTTCGTACTCTCACGCGGTGCAAGTCGCGGCTCGATCCAGGTCGGGATGGCAATGGCCCTGGCGGACCGTGGCATCGTTCTGGATCTGATCGTCGTCACAGCTGACGCCATCTCGGGCAAAGAGGTGCTGATCACCGAAGGCAACGTGGTCGACGCCGTCACCGCAAGCGCCGGCTGATCGATGGTGCGGTCATCAACAACACGCCGATCACAACCGCAATCGAAGCGGGAGCGACCGAGGTGTGGGTGCTGTCGACGGGCTATTCGTGTGATCTGGTCGCTCCGCCCCAGACAGCAATCGCTGCAGCGCTGCAGCGCTGCACGCTGTCAGCCTCATGGTGCAACGCCGCTTCGTGCCCGGTGCTGGTGTCACCCATCGACTTCTCCCACTCAGCCGAACTGATCGAGAGCGCAGCGTCAAGCGCGCACGCGCGGCTCGACACAGGCGAGCCAATCGCACAGATGATTCCACAAGTCACAAAGCCCGCCCGACTGTCACACCGAGGTCTGCTCGGTGTGACAGTCAGTCAACGAGGGCTTGGTAGACGAGTTGTTGGAGGATCGGTCGGATCGGGTAGGTGCTTGACGGCAACAGCTGTGTGAGGAAGACGGCCACGATGTCTTCAACCGGATCGACCCAGAAGGCCGTGCTGGCTGCGCCACCCCAGGCGTACTGACCGGCTGACCCAATCACCTTGTTCTCGGCGCTGTCGAGGACCACGGAGAAGCCCAGCCCGAAGCCCATGCCGTTGAACTCGGTTTCAGCGAAGAGCGGCCGCCCGAAGTCTTCGAGAATGGCTCCGCCGGGCAGGTGGTTTGTTGCCATGTACTTGACGGTTCGACTGCCGAGGATGCGCTCCCCGTCGAGTTCGCCACCGTTCAACAACATGTGGCAGAACCGCAGATAGTCCGCGGCTGTACCGCACAGGCCACCACCGCCACTGAGCATTGTCGGCTTCTTATCGAGCGGCGCCCCCGGCATGACAGCCGTTTTCTTGTTCACCGGGTAGTACAGCTCGGCGAAGCGATCACGCTTGTCGCCCTCGACCCAGAACTCGGTGTCGGTCATGCCCAATGGATCGAGGATGCGCTCACGGAAAAACTCGTCGAGCGATTGGCCTGAAACGACCTCGACGATTCGGCCGAGCACGTCGGTCGACACGCCGTACAGCCATTCGGTCCCCGGCTGGAATGCAAGTGGCAAGCCGGCCCACACGTCACAGCAGGCCTCAATGTCCATGCCCTTCGGGATGCCCCACTCGAATCCGGCCTGGCGGTACAGGGCGTCGGTGACGTGGTTGTTGTGGAAGCCGTAGGTGAGCCCCGACGTGTGCGTGAGCAGATGCCAGATCTTCATGGGCTCGGTCTGACCTTCGGTGACCGGCGCGGTCGTCGAGCCGCCGCGGTAGACCCGGGCGTTCTCGAAGGACGGGATGTACTTCGACACCTTGTCCTTGAGCTGCAGCTTGCCCTCTTCGTAGAGAATCATGGCGGCGACCGAGGTGATCGGCTTGGTCATCGAGAACATGCGGCAGATGGTGTCGGATTCCCATGGCAGGTCGGTCTCGATGTTTCGCTTGCCATAGGTCGAGCTGTGGGCGATCTCGCCTTTGCGTGAGACGACGACTTGCCAGCCCGGCAGTCGACCGTCGTCGACGTACTGCTTGAAGTGATCGTCAATGCGAGTGAGTCGCCCAGCATCGAAGCCAGCCTCGGCAGGTGTGATTGTTTGCTCAGTTCCAGTGACAGCCATCGGATGATGATGGCAGGGAAGCGTCGTCTATGAGTAACCCCGGGTGGAGTGGTTGAAGAATCGGGTGGCTTAGGCGGTGGCGGGCGCAGTGGCGCCACGGCGGCCGACGAGAGCAGCAACTCCACGCCAACCAATCAGGAACGTGCCAAGGAAGACGGTGGCGACGATCATGAATGATGTTGCTGTGCCGTTATCGAACACGAAGTTGCGCAGCAGCATGCCGAGCGCAACTGTGGTGATCCACACCTTGACGCCGGTGACGACACCGGTCGGCTGTGCCCACACGCGCCATGCAATCCACGACACGGCGAGCGCGATCATGAATGGTGCAGCGGTCTGGGCAACGCCAACGAGCGCCTCGCTCTCGTCGTGATTGCGGCGGCCAATGGCAACGAATGTCACGACGACTGCAGCGTCGAGCGCGGCAGCAATCGGGGTGCGTGGATGCATGGACACAGTCTGCCGCGGTCTTCGATTGGTTCGACAGCAACGAGGAGGGTGTTCAGCCTTGGGCGTCGAAGCCGCCCAAGGCACCCTTGAAGAAGAGCAGCGGCGTTGGTGGCTCACCGTCGTGGTCGGCGTCGGCGTCAAGGGCACCGACGCGTCCGAGCACGAAGATGTGATCGCCCATCGTGTATGTCTTTTCGACCGTGCAGTCGATCCATGCAACGGCGCGGTCGAGAATGGGTGCACCGGACGGGGCGGCATGCCAATCGACGCCGGTGAACCGATGGTCGTCGGTGCCGCTCTTTGCGAACTTCCAGCACAGGTCGCTTTGGGCATCACTGAGCACGTTGACGCAGAAGCTTCCGGATGCCTTGATGGCGTCCATCGTTGCTGAGCCAGCTTGGGGAAGGAAGCCGACCAAGGGCGGGTCAAGCGAGACCGAGGTGAACGAACCAATGGTGAAACCGACCGGCGCATTGTCGTTCATGCCGGTCACGACGGTGACGCCGGTGGGGAAGTGGCCCATGATCGTGCGGAAGTGGCCGGAATCGAATTCTGCTGCGTCGCTCATCGCCACCGACTCTAGGCAACGGCCTGTGCTCACGCGGCACTTGTACAGTTCTGGTTGATGGCGAGCGATCTCGATGAAGCGAAACAGGCGTTGCGTTCCAAGATGCGCGCCGTTCGCAGAGGTCTTCTCGATCGGCCCGAACGGTCAGCCCGGATATTGCAGACGCTGACACAGCGACCCGACGTGCTCGCTGCATCGAAGATCATGGTGTTCGACCCGCTCGCAAGCGAGCCTGACATGGCGCCACTGATTGCCTGGTGTGAGATGATGGGCAAGCAGAGCTGCCTGCCAGAAGACACTGATCTTGATCCGACGTGGCCCGACGTGATTGTTGTCCCCGGCCTTGCGTTCACTGTCGATGGCAGGCGATGCGGGCAGGGCGGCGGCTGGTACGACCGATTCCTGCCACAGGTCCGACCCGATGCCGTGACGGTTGGTGTGTGCTTCGCCCCGCAGGTCGTCATCGATCTGCCAACTGACGAGCACGACGTCACCCTCCACGCCATTGTCACCGACTGACCGGTATGCCGAGCGTCGCAACGACGATCGGCGGCTCGTTTTGCCTAGGCGGCGTCAGCGGAAGCAGTGTCGGCTGAGGCGTGACCTCGAGCGCCTGAATTCATCTCGGCGTACAGGTCGCGGATGCATTCGCTGGCCGTTGTTTTGCACATCGAAGGAACAACGGCATGCACTGCGGCTGCACCAGCGGCCTTGGTGAGACAGCGCGCGAAGTGCGCAGCGACACGGAAATGCTCGGTGTAGGACTCGCCGACCGATGCCGGATGTTCCGTGAAGTGCCGCGTCATTGCCATGCCTCAACCGTAGAGATTTCTTGCGATCTGCGTATTGCGTTCTCCGCGTCAATCTCTGCCTTGTGTGCACGATTGTTCTTTTTACCGAGCGTAACCTGCAATAATCATCGATTGTGGACCAACTTGATCGGGAAATCTTGCGTTTGTTGCAACAAGACGGGACGCTGAGCGCCCGGGAGTTGGGCGACGCTGTCGGTCTGACGGCCACGCCGTGTTGGCGACGCGTCAAGGCGCTCGAAGACGCTGGTGTGATCGTGGCTCGAGTCGCACTGGTGAACCCGGCCGCGGTCAACCTGGGGGTGACCGCACTCGTCAACATCCGCACCAACGACCATGGGCCGGATTGGATCGAGCGGTTCCAAGACGCGTGCGATTCGTTTCCGGAGATCGTCGAGGCGTATCGAACCAGCGGCGACATTGACTACACGCTCAAGGTGATGGTTGCGAGTATCGAGGCGTATGACGCGTTCTACAAGCGGTTGATCGCGGCTGTTGATCTGTACGACGTCCGATCGATCTTCGTCATGGAGGAAATGAAGCGCACCACAGCGTTACCGCTTGATGGGTTTGGCGTGTAGATCACGGATGCGGCCCGTGGCATTCGCCATCTGCGTTAGTTGGAGATCGGCCGTCGTCTGAGGCGGTGGGCGAGTTCGTCGACAGCGGGGTCGGTGACGACTCCTGATCGTCGGGCGAGTACGAGCTTTCGTTCGAGAATCTGGTCACCGACTGTCATGGCGCCGCGCTCGGACTCGCCCTGGCTGCGCGGCAGTACGGTCCAGCCGAGTCCGAGGAGCACCATCTCGCGGAGCACGTTGGGCTGATGCGATTCGGCGGCGATCGTGACGGGTGCACCCAGCGCTCGGAGGCGCTCGACCACCAGCCTGCGCGTGTGCGAACCCGATGGGAAGAGCACCCACGGACCCCAACTCTGCGGCGTGCCGATCATTGATTCTGGAGGGCCATAGACGATCATTGGTTCGCTTAACAGCGACGTGGTGTCGACGCCGACGATTGGTTCGGGCGGCTCGACACACACGGCGAGATCGAGTGTGCCACGCTGCACGTCGTCGAGTAGCGACCGCGACGACGCGACCGACAACATGAATTCAACGTTGCTCCGCTCGGCCCGGAATGCTCGAAGAACGTCGGGGAAGTGCACGACCGCTGCGACGTCGATCATGCCGAGGCGAACCCGGCCGCTTTGTGCTGTGCGGAGGCGTTCGGCCCACGTGCTCACGTCGCGAGTCAGTGCTAACACATGTCGCGCATGCTCAAGAACGGGCGTGACAGTCGCTCGTAAAATGCGACGCCGACCGACACTCTCGAACAACGCGACGCCAACTCGACGTTCGAGTTCGGCAAGTCCCTGCGAAAGCGCGGAGGCTGACACTCCGACTCGATCAGCGGCTGCGGCCCACGTCGGGGCCTCCGCGACGGCGACGAGGTACTCCAGCTGTCGGATCGAGATGTCGGGCAGCCCGGAGGCGGGATCGTTCACCCTGCACATAATACTTCAGACTTACTTCACTGTCACTGATAACGAAACAGTTCCGCTTATGTTCTTCTCATGACCGCACGAACAGTCGCCCCAGCCACCGGAAAGCTCGGTGTCCTCACGCCCGGCATGGGTGCCGTGGCATCCACCTTTATCGCAGGCGTGATCGCCGCACGGGATGGCATCTCGCCACCCATTGGCTCCGTGTCGCAGATGGCCCATATTCGTCTCGGCACCAAGAACGAGAATCGGAACCCGCTGATTAAGGAGTTCGTTCCGCTCGCTGACCTCGGCGACATCGTCTTTGGCGGTTGGGACCCGATCTCCCCGAACGCCATGGAAGCAGCCAAGACCGCCGGCGTGCTGCAGGGCAATGATCTCGATGCCATCTCAGCCGAGATGGAAGGCATCGTGCCGATGTCAGCCGTCTTCGACCAGCGCTGGGTGAGTCGCCTCGAAGGTATCCGCGTCAAGGACATCGCCAACAAGTGGGATCAGGCCGAAGCGCTGATCGCCGACATCGCCCGATTCAAGCAGGAGAACGGCTGCGACCGTGTCGTCATGGTCTGGTGTGGCTCGACCGAGGCCTACCAAGAGCCTTCGGAAGTACATGCAACCGTCGCATCGTTCGAGCAGGGTCTGCGTGACAACGATGCGAACATCTCACCGTCGCAAATCTATTGCTACGCCGCACTCCAGAGCGACGTCCCCTACGCCAACGGTGCTCCAAACCTGACAACCGACCTCGACTGCATCGTCGAACTGTCGAAGAAGAACGGTGTGCCGATCGCCGGCAAAGACTTCAAGACGGGCCAGACCCTCATCAAGACGATGCTCGCACCGGGCTTCAAGGCCCGCATGCTTGGCGTGCGCGGTTGGTTTTCGACGAACATCCTCGGCAACCGCGACGGCGAAGTGCTCGACGACCCGGAGAATTTCAAGTCGAAAGAAGTCTCCAAGCTCGGTGTGCTCGACGGCATTCTGCAGCCCGAGGTCTACCCCGACCTCTACGGCAACATCGACCACGTCGTCCGCATCAACTACTACCCACCCCGCGGCGACAACAAAGAGGGTTGGGACAACATCGACATCTTCGGCTGGCTCGGCTACCCAATGCAGATCAAGGTCGACTTCCTCTGCCGTGACTCGATCCTCGCCGCGCCAATCGTGCTCGACCTCGCACTCTTCATGGACCTTGCCCATCGCGCCGGCGAGAGCGGAGTGCAGGAATGGCTGAGTTTTTACCTCAAGGCGCCACAGGCTGCCGGGGATTCGCCAGCCGAGGCCGATCTGTTCATTCAGCAGACCAAGCTGAAGAACACCCTCCGCGAATGGATGGGCGAGCTTCCCGTCACCCACTCCGAAGCGGGTTGAGCGGCGCCAGATCGCCCGAATGCTGCGTTGCGAGAGCTCCTCGTTGAGCAAGCTCAACGACGTCGCCTCGCGCCTCGCCTTCGAACGATCTGATCACCGCTCAACTGGAGTTGAAATCCTGAGCTTGTGCTGACTCGTTATTGAGACGGTCCACAACTTGATCCCCCTGGTGTCTTCGGGCGCTCGGGGGTCGGTCGTTTTCGGGGCGGAGTGCGGGGGTTCTCCGGGGGGGAGGGGGTGGGGGTGAGGGTTATCCGAGCACCGAGTTGGAGCGACTAACGTAGGGCCGATATGGCTGCGATCTTGATGAACGGAAATGCACTGCGGGACGAGATCATTGCTGGGCTGCGCTTGACGGTCGATGCTGCAGGCTCGCCTGCCATCTGCCTCGCCACGGTGCTCGTCGGCACAGACGGCCCCTCGCAGCGTTACGTCGGCAGCAAGCACAAGAAGGCCGTCGAGGCTGGCTTTAAGGCGCGTCACGTCGACCTTGCTGAGACCGCCACGCAAGATGAAGTCGAAGCCGTAGTGCGCGAACTCGCAGCAGACGACTCGGTGCATGGCATTCTCGTCCAGCTGCCCCTGCCCGATGGCCTGAATCCTGAGCCCGTACTCGACCTCATCCCCGCAGACAAAGACGTCGACGGACTGACCGAGAGGTCGATGGGCCGCCTGGTCCGTGGCCGCCCGGGCCTCGTCGGATGTACGCCGTTGGGCGTTATGCGGCTGCTCGAGAAGTACGAGGTGCCAACTTCCGGTGCTCGCGCGGTCGTCATTGGTCGGTCGACGCTCGTCGGGCTGCCGTTGTCCCTGCTGCTCAACCGCAAGGGCGTCGACGCCACGGTGACGATGGCGCACTCGCGAACCGCCGACATGGCAGCCGTGGTGCGTGAAGCTGACATCGTCATTGGCGCAGCTGGCCAAGCCCGCATGATCACCGCCGAGATGATCAAGCCAGGAGCGGCTGTCATCGATGTCGGTGTCTCGCGAACAGAGGCAGGGATCGTCGGCGACGTTGACCCGGGCGTTGCCGAGGTGGCGCGGTGGTTGACGCCGATGCCGGGTGGAACCGGCCCGATGACGATTGCCTGTCTCATGGAGAACACCCTGACCGCAGCACGTTTGCAGGGCGCCTTTCCTGCCTGATTGCTCAACGACCGATTTATACGGTACGCTGATCCGATTATGGAACTCACGAGCGTGCTGCGCATTGCCCTCGTAGTACTTATTTGGTAGCGCGCCCAGCTTTTGCTGCGCGTGCTCCTCGACCTCCCAGCCGGGAGGTCGTTTGCTTTTTCACCATCAATCGCCTTCCATCACATTCCCTCCTGAACTGAAAGACCAGTCACATGGCTGATTCACCAGCAACACCTGAACGGATCACCGGCGCACAGGCCTTGATCCGAGCGCTCGAGCACGAGAACGTCGACCTGATCTTCGGCTACCCAGGTGGCTGCATCCTTCCGGCGTACGACCCGCTGATGGACAGCCCGATCCGCCACGTGCTCGTACGCCACGAACAGGGTGCTGGTCATGCCGCCGAGGGATACGCACACGTGTCCGGCAAGCCCGGCGTCGCCATGGTCACGTCGGGGCCGGCAGCGACCAACCTCGTCACGCCGCTGATGGACGCCTTTATGGACTCCATTCCAATGGTTGCGATCACCGGTCAGGTTCCAACAGCCGCTATCGGTACCGACGCATTCCAGGAGTGCGACACCGTTGGCATCACGCGGTCGTGCACCAAGCACAACGAGTTGGTCATGTCGGCCGACGAGATCCCGATGGCGATCCGTCAGGCCTTCCACATTGCCACCACGGGTCGCCCGGGCCCCACGCTCGTTGACATCCCGAAGGATGCACTGACGAACGAGATGGAGTGGTACTGGCCGACGGACGAAGAGGTCCAGGCCTCGCTGCCTGGCTATCGACCGAACACCAAGGGCCATCCCCGGATGATCAAGGAAGCCGCCAAGCTGATCCTCGCGTCCGAGCGGCCGATCGTCTACGCCGGTGGCGGTATCTTGAAGGCGCGTGCGGCTGAAGCGTTGCGCGAACTCGTCGAGTTGATCGATGCGCACGTCGTGACCACCCTGATGGCGCGCGGTGCATTCCCTGACGAACACCCACTTTGTCTGGGTATGCCGGGCATGCACGGCAACGCAACGGCGATCACCGCGATGCAGCAGTCTGATCTACTGATCACACTTGGCGCACGTTTCGACGACCGCATCACCGGCAAGGTCGACGCGTTCGCACCCGAGGCAAAAATCATCCACGTCGACATCGACCCAGCCGAACAGGGCAAGGTCCGTCGTCCCGACGTGCCGATCGTTGGTGATGCCAACTACGTGATCCTCGAGATCATCCGCGAGATCAAAGAGCTTTTGCAGGGCGGCACGCGCCAGGCCGACACCAGCGCCTGGAAGAGCAAGATCTCGGGGTGGCAAGAGCAGTTCCCGATGGCCTACGAGCCGTCCGAGCCCGGCGGGCCGCTCAAGCCGCAGTACTGCATTGAGCAACTCAACAAGTACGCGCCGAAAGGCACAATCGTTGCGTCGGGTGTTGGCCAGCACCAGATGTACACGTCGCAGTACTGGAAGTTCAACGACCCCTACACGTGGGTCAACTCAGGTGGCCTCGGCACGATGGGCTTCTCGATCCCGGCAGCGATTGGTGCAAAGGCAGCAATGCCTGACCGCACCGTCTGGGCCGTTGACGGTGACGGTTGTTTCCAGATGACGGCAACCGAACTGGTCACGGCGACACTCGAAAAGCTTCCGATTAAGGTCGCACTGTTGAACAACAGCTTCCTCGGCATGGTCCGGCAGTGGCAGGAGATGTTCTACGACGAGCGCTATTCCTCGGTGTTCCTCGACAGCGCGAACGTCCCGAACTTCGTGATGATGGCCGAGTCGATGGGATGCGTCGGCATTCTTGTCGAGTCGCCCGAAGAAGTCGGCCCAGCCATCCAGAGAGCAAACTCGATCAATGACCGCACCGTCGTTGTCGAGTTCCGTACCGATGCCACCGAGGGCGTGTTCCCAATGGTGCCGCCTGGCACGAGCAACAGCGATCTCATCCTGCACCCGACACAGAGCGATCCGACTCGGGCGCTCCAGCCCGAACCGAAGCCGATCGACACCAAGTTGAAGGACGTCCACTGAGATGGCTCAAACCAGCGATGTCTCCGGTGCGCGCAGCGCCAACACCTCCTCCGCCAACATGAACCATCACATTCTGTCCGTCCTTGTTCAGAACCGACCTGGAGTCCTTGCTCGTGTGGCCGGTCTGTTCGCACGGCGTGGCTACAACATCTTCAGTCTGGCTGTGGCGCCGGCCGAAGAAGAAGGTCGCAGCCGGATCACGATCGTTGTCGACCTCGACTCGGCACCGCTCGAACAGATCACGAAACAGCTCTTCAAACTGATCGACGTGATCAAAATCTCCGAACTCGACCCGTCGCGCAGCGTCGAGCGCGAGCTGCTCCTCGCCACCGTCAAGGCGTCCGGCCCGAAACTGGCTGACGTGTCGACCTTGGCCGAGATTTTCGAAGGCAAGATCATCGCTGTTGTTGAGGACTTCGTCACCGTCAGCCTGGAAGGCCATCCTGACAAGCTGGACGATTTTGAGGATTTGCTCGGCCGACATGGCATTGTTGAGCTGCAGCGGACAGGTCGCGTGGCTCTACCCAAGCTCGACCGAAGCTCACGTCATCGCTCCGCTCATTGAAACAATCAGCCAGACGACGGTGCGGCCTCGGGAAGTAGCGACCAGAAGGCGCTAACCAGTGGGTTCTTGAGGTGGCGCTTCAAGGTGAACAGCCCAAGGTCGTAGGCGGCAAGGGCGGGCGTGACGTCGAGGATGCGCACGCGAGCGGCATGCGGGCTGTTGTCGAGGACGATCTGGGGAACCACTCCAACCCCAAGCCCCAGGCTGACCATGCTGACAAGGGCCTCGTTTCCGGCGACTTGGGCGTAGATCTTTGGCGTGACGCCGAGGGTCCGGAACCAGTTGTCGACCCGTTCTCGGGCGATCCCGCTGGTGGCAAGGATCATGGGAGTTTGCTGCCAGGTAGCGGGATCGTCGAGTGATATCTGCGTGGAGTCCGCTGGGTCTTTCGGAGCAATGAAGACAAGCGGCGAGGTCCGGATGGGCTTGAATACCACCTCTGATGGCAAGCTCTCGGGAAGAGCGGCAATGGCCAACTCTT
>CALAHA010000267.1 GCA_937891565.1 uncultured Ilumatobacter sp.
CCTCGGAGTCTGACGGGAAACATCAATGGAACTCTTTCTCAATCGCATCTCCGATGGCCTGTCCAACGGAGCCACCTACGCCCTGATTGCCATGGCCTTGGTCATGATCTTCAAGGCGACGACCCTGATCAACTTTGCCCAAGGCGAGTTCGCCATGTTTGGCGGATTCATTGCCCTCGTTCTTGCGACCGAACGCGGCCTGCCGGTGTGGATTGCCGTCATTGGCGCAATGGCGATCACCGCCGTCCTCGCCGCGGGCATCGAGCGCACGCTGATCCGGCCGTTCGACCCGGCAGATCACTTACCGCTCGTCATCATCACGCTCGGACTGTTCCTCGGGATTAACGCACTTGCCGGCATCGTCTGGCGGTTTGATCCGCGCGCCTTCCCCGAGCTGTTCCCGTCTGGTAACGCCCTCACCTGGAACACCGCGACACTTTCCTGGTACACGATCGGCACGATCGGCACCATCGCCGTCGTCGCTGGCGGCCTCACGCTGCTCCTGAAGAAGACCAAGATCGGGCTCGCTTTCCGAGCGGTGTCATCGAACCTCGAGTCGAGCGAACTCGCCGGCATCAGGGTGGGGCCGACGTTGCAGTTCGGCTGGGCGATTGCGGCGGCAGTCGGCACTCTCGGCGTCTGCGTCTTTGTTGCCTCACCGTTCCGCCAGCTTGAACCGAACGTGATGGTCACCGGCCTCATCTTCGCTGTCTCGGCTGCTGCACTCGGCGGTCTTGACAGCCTCGGTGGTGCGATCGCCGGCGGTCTGGCTATCGGCCTCGTCCAATCGATCGGGGTGCCGTATCTCGGTATCCCGAGCGAACTCAGTTTGCTCGCCGCCGTGGCGGTACTGATGCTGGTCTTGTTGTTTAAACCATCTGGGCTGTTCGGCACGCCGCAGGTTGAACGGGTCTGAGGAAGAAGAAAAATGGCTACTACATCACCAAAATTCCTTTTTACCGAAGGCACGAATCGCTATCGGGCCTACAAAATTGCCGGGTTTGCGCTGCTCACCCTGTTGATCCTGATCGTTGCGTTCGCGTACAACGACACCGGCTCGATTGAGTTGTTCGACAACAGTTACAAGTTGAGCATTACTCGCGTCACGAAATCCATCTCGTTTATGGTGGCGATTCTCGGGCTGCAAGTGGTTGCGGGCTTCACCGGCCAGTTGTCGCTTGGCCAGGGCTTTTTCTTCGGCACCGGCGCCTACATCTCCGCCTGGCTCGTTGCTGACCACAACTGGGCATGGTTCACGTCGCTGCTCGTCGTGGTTCCGGTCTGCTTCGTGGTTGGCTTGGTGTTCGGGATCCCGGCACTGAGGATCAGGGGCCTCTATCTAGCACTTGTCACGCTCGGTTTGGCAGCGATCTTTCCCTCGCTGATCAAGCTCGACTTCCTGCTCCCGTACACCGGAGGCGCCGCTGGTAAGCAAGTCGACTCAGACTTCGTTCCGCCTGGGTGGTTGCCGCTGGACGGCATCGTCGACGCACTGCACACGTTGCCGCTCATCGGCCAGTACTTTGGTGATGGCGAGGGAATGTCGAGCAAGGAGGAACAGCGCGTCTGGACCTTCTTCTTGATGGTCATTCTGGCCCTCGTGTGTTTCAAGCTGGTGAGCAACCTCATCAAGAGTCGGCCGGGCCGGGCAATCCGTGCGGTCCGCGACAACGAAACGTCGGCGGCTGTCAATGGCATGAGCCTCAGCTTCCACAAGACGATGTCATTTGGGGTTGCTTCGGCCCTCGGTGGCGTGGGTGGCATGATCTATGTCGCTGAGCTCGGTATTGCGTCTGAAGGCGACTTCACGCAGCTCATCTCAATCCTGTTCATCGTCGGCATGGTCGTGGGTGGTGTCGGCACATTGTCTGGTGCAGTGATCGGCGGCTTGGTCATCGCCTTCATCCCCGACTGGGCATCGTCTACTCAGAACCTCCCGGTCATTCCTGAACGCTGGCTCCAGGGCCCCACCGGTGGGTTGATCCTGGGCGTCGGCTTGATCATCATCACGTTCGTGCTGCCAGGCGGCGTCATCTCGGGTGTCCGTAAGATCCGCGGCCGATTCGTGCAAGTGCTGCCACAGACACCTGCGCTTGCCGTCGCCGGGGCGGCAGCCGCCCTGCAAGTCGACGGTAGCGACGATCGCACCAATCCAGCGGACGGTCACACGGCGGACGCCACGGCTACTGCAGATAAGATTTGACCGGCTACTGTTTCATCCAACCATCGTAGAGAAGATCTCGGTGCGTAGGGGGAGCAACTGGCATGACGACATTGTCGGGCCAGGGTTTCTGAGCGCCACCGTTTACATGCCGAGCAATCGGTACCAATCAAACCATTAGGGGAGAACATGAGAACATCACGTATTCAACGTTCTGTCGCTGGAATCATGGCCGCTGGCCTGATTTTCGCGGCATGCGGCAGCGACGACGCC